>REBV01000148.1 GCA_007692545.1 Puniceicoccaceae bacterium | reverse complement strand
CCTGCCAAGAAAGCGGCCAAAAAGACCGTCAAGAAAGCAGCCAAAAAAGCGCCCGCCAAAAAAGCGGCCAAAAAGACCGTCAAGAAAGTAGCGGCGAAGAAAGTCGCGAAGAAGGCGGTCAAAAAAGCACCCTCAAAGAAAGTCGCCAAGAAGGCTGCAAAAAAAGTAGTGAAGAAAGCGGCAGCCAAGAAGCCGGCCAAAAAAGCCCCTAAAAAACTAGCGAAGAAGGCACCTAAAAAGAAGGCAGCGAAGACTAAAGCGAAGAAAAAGTAATTTTGCTTTTTCGACGAACCTTAGGCTAGGCTTGCTTTTGCCCGAGCAGAAGCTTTGATTCTGCGCTCCTGTAGCATTGTCACACGACAAAGGCTGCAGGAGCGCTTTTTTTGAACTATTTATGGCCGATTCAGTAAAACTATCCACATGGGCAATGAACATTGCTCCCTCTCCCACACTTGCAGTCGATGCCAAAGCCAAGGAGCTGAAAGCCGCAGGCGAAGACGTCTGTGGATTTGGTGCTGGTGAACCCGACTTCGATACGCCGGAGTTTATTAAGGAAGCCTGCGTGCAGGCCCTGGCTGAGGGTAAGACGAAATATGCGCCGGCACCAGGTATCCCCGCGCTGCGCGAAGCCCTAGCGGCCAAATACCGCAATCAGGGGATCGAAGGGGTGACGGCGGCGCAGTGTGTCGTCAGTCCCGGAGGCAAGTATTCCTGCTATTTAGCTATTCTCGCGGTCATCAGTCCGGGAGATGAGGTGGTGATACCGGCACCTTATTGGGTGAGCTATCCGGAAATGGTTAAACTGGCTGGCGGCGTGCCAAAAACCATTTTTGCTGGCCAGGAGGTGGGCTTTAAGGTCACACCAGCGCAACTGCGCGAGGCGATCACGCCGAAAACGCGCATGGTCATCATCAACAGTCCGTCCAATCCCACGGGCGCGGTTTATACTGCGGAGGAACTACAGGCTCTAACCGAGGTCGCTCTGGAGGCCGGCATTTACATCATGTCGGATGAGATCTATGAGTATTTGCTTTACGATGGTGTGCAGCATGTCAGCCCAGCCTCGTTTTCGAAGGAAGCGGCTGAATCGGTCATTACGGTAGCTGGCTTTAGTAAGACTTTTTCGATGACCGGCTGGCGCTTGGGTACCTTGATGGCTTCGCCTGCGATCGCCAAAGCGGTGGCCAGTCTGCAAAGTCAGACCAGTTCGAATGCCACGACCTTTGCGCAGTACGGAGCGCTGGCCGCGATGGAGCAGTGGGACAAGTCGATGGCTGCGGTGCAGGGTATGTTGGAAGTATTTGACCGTCGCCGCATTTGTTTACTGGAAGGCTTGCAGGCGATTGAAGGCATCGAATGTCCACGGGCGCAGGGTGCGTTCTATCTGTTTCCCAACATTGAAAAGCTGGGCCTGAGTGCAGCCGACTTTGCCGCGCGCTTACTTGAAGATGAAAAAGTCGCTGTGGTGCCAGGCGAGGGCTTCGGTGCCCCCGGATACATGCGCCTGAGCTATGCGACCTCAGATGAGGTGATCAAAAAAGGGCTGGAGCGCCTGGCGAGATTCTGCTCTAAACTCGGGTAACTGAAAACTTTAATGCTGCAGCGAGCGGGTTTACCCCGCGATTTTGACCATGAACGACAAAGCAAAAATTATCTACACGATCACTGACGAGGCGCCGGCACTGGCCACGCAATCGCTCTTGCCAATCATTGAGGCTTACACGGCCGCAGCGGGCATTGCTGTTGAGACGCGCGATATTTCTCTGGCGGGGCGGGTCTTGGCCAGCTTATCAGAATTTCTGCCGGAGGATCAAAAGGTGCCGGACCATTTGGCAGAGCTGGGTGATTTGGCTAAGACGGCCGAGGCGAATATTATCAAATTACCCAATATCTCCGCGTCGATGCCTCAACTGATGGCCTGCATCCAGGAGCTTCAAGCGCAAGGCTGTGCTTTGCCGGACTATCCATCGCAGCCCAGGACCGAGGTGGAAACGGCGATCAAAGCAGCTTACGACCAAGTCAAGGGCAGTGCCGTCAACCCGGTCTTGCGTGAGGGTAATTCAGACCGCCGGGCAGCTGCGGCCGTCAAGCAGTATGCCAAGAAGAACCCGCACAGCATGGGTGCATGGAGTGCCGATTCCAAGTCAGTGGTGTCCAGCATGTCCGAGGCAGATTTTTTTGGTAACGAAAAGTCCGTGACCGTGGCTGAGGCCACGACAGCCCGGATTGAGTTGCAGACAAAAGACGGCCAGTCGCATGTGCTGAAGGACGGGCTCAAACTTCAGGCGGGCGAAGTTTTGGATGGGACCTTTATGAGCGCCCGCGCATTACGTGCGTTTTTAGCCGAGCAAGTGGATGCCTCGAAGCAGCGAAATGTTCTTTTTTCGCTGCACATGAAGGCGACGATGATGAAGGTATCCGATCCGATTATTTTTGGTCATGCCGTCGAAGTTTTTTATAAGGATGTTTTTGAGAAATATGCCGAGACGATTGCGACAATCGGAGTGGATGTGAAAAACGGCCTGGGCGACCTGTATGCCAAAGTACAGTCGCTACCTGTTGCAGAGCGGGATGCGATCCTAGCCGACATCGAGGCGGTTTACGCGGTCAACCCCGACATCGCGATGGTCGACTCGGATAAGGGCATCACTAATTTGCATGTGCCGAGCGATGTGATTATCGACGCATCCATGCCGGCGGCCATTCGCAGCTCGGGGCAGATGTGGAATCAAGCGGGGCAGCAGCAGGATACGAACTTCGTCATTCCGGATCGTTGCTATGCGGGTGTTTATGCCGAGACGGTTGAATTCTGTAAGCAGCATGGAGCCTTTGATCCCCGCACGATGGGAACGGTGCCGAATGTCGGCCTGATGGCACAAAAAGCGGAGGAGTATGGCTCGCATGACAAGACCTTTGAAATCCCAGCCGACGGTACGGTGCGGATCGTGGATCAGGCAGGTGCGGTGTTTTTCGAGCACAGTGTAGAGGCGGGCGACATTTGGCGTGCCTGCCAGGTAAAAGATGCACCGATTCGGGATTGGGTGAAACTGGCGGTCAATCGCGCCCGCGCGACTGGAGCGCCCGCTATCTTCTGGCTCAACGCAGCCCGTGCGCATGATGCGCAACTGATAACCAAAGTGCAGGCTTACCTGAAAGAGCACGACACCGCCGGTCTGGACATCCGTATTCTACCGCCGGTGGAAGCCACCCGTCTCACGCTGGAGCGAGCGAAGGCCGGGGAAGACACCATTTCGGTGACCGGGAATGTGCTGCGGGACTATTTGACCGACCTTTTCCCTATCTTAGAGCTGGGCACCAGTGCCAAAATGCTCTCGATCGTTCCGCTGATGAATGGGGGTGGTCTTTTTGAGACCGGAGCCGGCGGCTCGGCACCCAAACACGTGCAGCAGTTTGAAAAAGAGAACCATTTGCGCTGGGATTCGCTGGGCGAGTTTTTAGCTCTGGGCGTCTCGCTGGAGCACCTGGCTACAGTCTTTGGCAATGAAAAGGCACAAATTCTTGCCGATACCCTGGATGCGGCCAATGCCAGATTCCTCGATGAAAATAAATCGCCCTCGCGCAAGGTGAAAGAGATCGATAACCGTGGTAGCCATTTTTATCTGGCACTTTATTGGGCGCAGGCCTTGGCCGCGCAGGATAAAGATGCTGAATTGAAGGCGCGCTTTGCACCGCTGGCGGCAAAGTTGGCAGCCGATGAGCTTAAGATCGTCGATGAGCTGAATACGGTGCAGGGCCAGCGAATGGACATTGGCGGCTATTACCGCCCCAACTGGGCAAAAGCGGAAGCAGCCATGCGCCCGAGTGCGACATTCAACACTGCAATTGCCGGGTTGTAGCATGGTCTGCGCCTGTGGCGTGCTCGCTTGCGGACGCTCTAGGGCCAGCATCAGTTCTTCAATCGAGGGATAGTCGGCAACGCTGGAGGCGCTCGCAAGCGAGCACGCCACGTTTTGAGTTTAGCCTATTCGGGGATCGGGCGGCTGGTGATAATGCGCCAGGACCCATCGTCCAATTGGCCGATGGTGAAGCGGCTCTCGAAGCCATCTTCTGTCCGATAGCGCACGCGCATGCGGTAGCCGGGAGTGAGAGTGGGGCCGTATTCCACCCCTTGGTGCGTGTAGTGGATCACTTCTTCGGGAGCGCCCGAGAGTGGCTCAAACTCGATCTTTTGGATCGGCATCCCAAGCTCAAAATAAATCGCGCTTTTAAGCATATTACGCGTATTTTGAGTGGTGCCCTCCAAGGCGTAGAGTGCCAACATGGGCTCGATACTCTCGGCTTGATTAGCCGCCCGAAATTCAGCAGCCAGCACATCCAACCCGCGTGGCGCTTTCGGGGTGCAAGCCGACGAGGTGAGTAGTAGCAGTAGGGCGGTTAAGATGAGGCATCGCATCGGTCTGCTATGGAGCTAGACTCCGCAATCTCGATTAGCTATTTTTCATCACCCTTGTGAGGTGCATCATTGTCAAAATCCAGCGACTCTACTTCGTCTGATTCGCCGTAGGGCTCTGAGCTCTCGGTGGCAGGTGGGTGTGCTTCTTTATTGGGTATCTTTGAGTCGATGCGACCGCTTTTGAAGCCGGTGGCCACGATGTTGATGCGACCGAGCGACTCGATGCCGAGGTTCTCGGTCAGGGCACGGCGCAGGTGGTTTTGCAGGGTGTGCTCGATTTCGCGTAGTCGGCCGCCGCATTGCAGCTTCAGGCGTACCTCAAAATGAGCGGTATGGCCTTTAACTTTTATTTTAACCTGCGGCTTGGAAACATCTTTGAGCTGTTCGCAGGAAGTTTGCACCAGTTCGACGATGGCATGGCGGCTGACCATGACCTGACCGTTGTCTGTGGTATAGGCGACGACGTTCCTAGGCTGGCGTCGAATAAATAGAATCAACACGAAGGCGAACAGCAAGGCAGCGCCGACGATGTAGATGAATTCCGGGCGGCTGATGTATTCGATTGATGTGTTGAGTTCTGCAAGTATCATACTGATTTAGGTTTAGTCGGTGTTATGGACATCGTCGTCCCAGCGGTCTTCTTTAACCTTTTCATCTTCAGTGCGGACGCCGTCGATAATAACATTTATGCGAGCCACGTTCTTACTGGTCATTTTCTCGATCTGCTTGGCGACACGCTGCTGGATCTCACCACCGACGGCGGCCAGTTCGACTCCGAAACGGAGGATGACGCGGATTTCGATCCGGTAGTCACCGACCTCGTCCTCCTCGACGCGGACACCGCGCTCGTCACCCTTCTTGGAGAAAATTTCTGCGATACCGTCGACAAAGCCGCCTCCGACGGCTGCGACACCGGCGACTTCCAGTGCCGCCAAGCGAACGATGCTGGCAACGACACTGTGATTTATGCGAATGTCCCCGAGCGTGTTGGAGTCTTCCGACAGGGTGGGGATGGTTGATTCGTTGTGATTATCCGGTTCCTTGCTCATGTTGATTACTTTCTCTAGTGTAGTGAAGAACGCTTAGGTGTAAATATCCTTTGGCACGCGCTCGAGGAATTCTTCGATGTATTTTGTCGTCGCCTTACCAGCGCGAAAGTGGGGATCGCGGATGATGGCGCGGGAAAAGGGGATATTTGTCTTGATTCCACGGACCAGATATTCCCCCAGGGCCCGGTCCATGCGGTCGAGCGCCAACTCACGCGTGCGGCCGAAAGTCATGACCTTGGCGATCATACTGTCGTAATAGGGCGGTATGGTGTAACCGCTGTAACAGTGGGAGTCGATGCGGACCCCGTGGCCACCGGGTGCATAGTAAAGCGTGATTTCCCCTGGGCAGGGGGCAAAGTTGCGGGCTGGATCCTCGGCGCAGACCCGGCACTCGATGCAGTGCTTGGTGATCTTAATATCTTTCTGCTGGTAGCTCAGCTTCAGTCCGCTGGCGATGAGCAGTTGTTCTTTGACCAGATCCACGCCGGTGACTTCTTCAGTCACACCGTGCTCCACCTGAATGCGGGTGTTCATTTCGATGAAGAAATAATCACCTTTGCTATCAACGAGGAACTCGACGGTGCCGGCACCCTCGTAATTGACGGATTTGGCCAGCTTGACCGCATCACGGCCCATTTTCTTGCGCATATCCTCCGAGATAAAGGGGGAAGGCGCTTCTTCAATCACTTTTTGGTGACGGCGCTGTACCGAACAGTCGCGTTCACCGAGGTGAATGACATTGCCAAATTGATCGCCCAAAATCTGGATTTCGATGTGGCGCGGTGCCTCCAGGAAGCGCTCCAAGTAAACAGCGCCATTACCGAAGGCCTTTTCGGCTTCGCTGCGGGCATTGTTATACTCTTTGACAAAGGCTACTGAGTTATGAGCGGTGCGCATACCTTTGCCACCGCCACCTGCGACTGCTTTGATGATGACCGGGTAGCCGATTTTTTTGGCCGCTGCCAGGGCGTCTTTTTCGTTGTCCACCGTGCCTTCGCTACCGGGGATGACCGGAACCTTGGCTTTGACAGCCATGTCGCGGGCCTTGGACTTGTCGCCGAAGTTGACAATGGCATCCTTGCCCGGCCCGATGAACTTAATGTTACACTGAGCGCATTGCTCTGCGAAATCAGCGTTTTCTGCCAGGAAACCGTAGCCGGGGTGGATGGCGTCGACGTCAGCGATTTCAGCAGCAGCTATGATGCGGTCGGCCTTGAGATAGCTCAGATTGCTGGCAGCGGGGCCAATGCAGATGGCTTCGTCGGCCAGTTGCACGTGCAGCGACTGCTCGTCGGCCTCGGAGTAGACGGCTAGCGTCTTAATGCCGAGTTCGTTACAGGCGCGGACAATGCGTAGAGCAATTTCGCCGCGGTTTGCGATGAGGACTTTCTTAATCATCCAATGATTCTTGGTTGCATGCTGCTGGATTTAAAAGCCTAGACGGTTTTTACTTTAAAGAGAGGTTGCCCGTATTCGACAGTTTCGCCGTTTTCGACTAGCACTTCGGTGATCGTGCCACCGAGCTCAGCCTGAATTTCGTTCATGACCTTCATGGCCTCGATAATGCAGACGATGCTGTCGGCAGTAACTTTAGCGCCAACGTTGACGAAGGCGGGGCTTTCCGGGGAGGAAGCGCGATAAAAAGTGCCGACCATGGGCGATTTAATGACTACAATGCCTTTTTCTTCGGCAGCAGGGCTGGATGCTTCAGCAGGCGCGGAAGAGGCGGGTGCCGGGGCGGCCGCAGAGGGAACCGGAGCCGCCTGGATGACTTGGGGGGCGTATGCACTCTGACTGCTTAGGCGTAGCTTGAAGCCATCTTCTTCGAATTCGAATTCAGAAATATCCGAGCTTTTCATCAGATCGACGACTTGTTTAATGAGTTTAATGTCCAAGGTGATGTCCTTTCTTGCAGCTTGTTGGTTGGGTTGAAACTGTGGAATCCAGCCTACGAGAGCAGGGCGGATAGTGTTAATTTAACGAAACTGTTATCTAAGGCTAGCTTTTCCACATGTGCAACGACTTTGTTTGACTCCCAAAATTGGGCTTTATCTCAAGCCCGGGCTATTACAATCTGACATACTATGCCGAAATGCACATTTCAAGATATCAAGATCGCCGGAATGGTGACCTGTGTGCCGCCCCGGGAAAAGTGCATCGATGATGAATTGGCTCTTTTCGGAGGGAACCTAAAACAGCTGGAGCGGCTGAAAAAAACGATCGGCTTGAATAAGCGCCGGGTGGTGGATGCTGGCACGACCGCAGCCGACCTCTGTCATGTCGCCGCGCAGCACTTGTTGCTCAGCCTCGGCCTGGAGCCAGGCGCCATCGACGCGTTGATTTGTGTGACGCAGACGCCGGACTATCCACAACCCTGTAATGCTGCGGTCCTGCACGGGCGGATGGCTCTATCCAAGGATTGTGCGGCGCTGGATGTCAACTTGGGCTGCTCCGGTTATGTCTATGGTCTCTGGTTGGCTCACAGCATGGTGGCCAGTGGTGGTTGCCAGCGTGTGCTCCTTTTGGCGGGCGATACGATCAGCCGCCTAGTGCATCCACAGGACCGCGCGGTGGCACCGCTTTTTGGAGACGGGGGCAGTGCCACACTGGTGGAGCGTGCGCAGGGTGCGGCTCATAGCTACTTCAGCTTGCAGACGGATGGTCGGGGCTACGATCAGTTGATTGTGCCTGCGGGGGGTGCGCGTTGCCCCCACTCGCCCGAGACGGCGAAGGTTCTGCAAGATGAAGCCGGTAATTCCCGGAGTGCCGAGAACCTCTTTATGGACGGGGCCGAAATTTTTAATTTTTCTATCACCGAGGAGCCACGATCCGTCAAAGAACTGCTCGAATACGCCCGGATGCGTGCGGAGGACGTGGACTATTTTGTTTTCCATCAGGCGAACCGTTATATTTTAAAAAATATAGCGAAGCGATTGAAGCTGAATCCGGCGAAGGTCCCGATGGAAACGGTGGAGCGCTACGGGAATCAAAGCTCCGCCTCGATCCCGGCCGCGATCTGCGGTGAATTAGCCCAGTCATTGAAAAGTGCTTCAGCCCGGCAGCTCCTTTTGTCAGGCTTCGGCGTCGGCCTCTCCTGGGGCAGTGCCGTATTGGAAGTGCCCCGTTTAAAGGTATGCGAATTAATTGACTATACGGAGCAGGCGGCATCTGCTGGAGACTCATGATGACACTCGAAAAATTTATAGACAATTTTGAAAGCACGGTCGACGGCATTGAGCCCGGCTCTCTCAGCGGGCAAGACGTTTTTCGCTCGCTTAAGCAATGGGATTCGCTGGCGGTGCTTATGTTTATCGACATGGTCGATGCCGAATATGACGTCCGCCTGAGCTCCAGGGAAATGAAAGACGCTGAAACACTCGGCGAGCTTCACGCCCTTATTGTTAGCAAACAGCAGGCAGGATGAAGCGGCTGATTATAGTCGGTGCCGGTGGTTTTGGCCGGGAGGTCTTCAACTGGGCCAGTGCACACCCGGACTGCGGACGTTTGTGGGAGATAGCCGGCTTTCTAGACGACAATCCCGCCGCCTTGGATGGATGTAATTATCCGGTAGCGGTGCTCGGTTCGGTGGCGAATCACCACCCAGCGGCAGACGAGCTATTTATTTGTGCAATTGGCGCACCCAGCATCAAATGGGCAGTGTGCCAGCAGCTACTGGACCGCTCGGCGAGTTTTCTCACGCTGGTCCACCCGTCGGTAATTATGGGTGCGAACGTGCAGCTGGGCCAAGGTGTGGTGCTTTGTCCCGGCGTGATCTTAACCTGCGACATACAGATCGGCGATTTTGCGATGATCAATTGCCTGAGCAGCGTGGGGCACGACGCGAGGATCGGAGATTGGGCGACGCTGAGTGCGCACTGTGATGTCACTGGTGGAGCGGAAGTTGGGGAGCGGGCTTTGCTGGGGAGCGGGGCGCGGATTCTACCCGGGAAAAAAGTCGGCCCGGGTGCCTTGGTCGGTGCCGGGTCGGTCGTGCTCGGGAATGTCGCTGCCGAGAGCAAAGTATTCGGAAACCCGGCTCGCGTTTTTTAGATATTATTCCCCCCGAGCCCTGCGCATAGCGCGCCGGGCATCTTCAGGGCGATTTAGTTTGGAGTAGGCGAGGGAAAGGTTGTACCAAGCGCGATGAAAATCCGGTTCCAGGGCGACGGCTTCTTCGAGGTAGCCGACAGTGGAGGCTAGGTCATCCATTTCGGCGGCCAGCAGACCGAGTGAGTAGGGGAAGCGTGCATTCCGTGGTGCCAACTCCCAACCGATAAAGAGCTGGCTGCGGGCCTCTTTATTGAGGCCAGCAGCACTGAGCAGGATAGCCGCCTGATGATACATTTCGGGATTGGCGGTATCGAGCTCAATGGCGCGTTGAACGTGTTGGAGTACTTCGCTGCCAGCATTGCCTCGGCGGCTTGCTTGATTGGCCTTGATAAATAGAGTCTGCGGGCGATCAGAGTTGAAACCCAAATACTCGGCCCATTCTTTGGCGGCCACTGGATCCACCACATCCTGATTGCGCATCTCCATGCCTCGGCTGGCGGCGATTCGAACGGAGCGGCTTTCGTCTCCCAAGCGGTCCATCAGCGCGGCTTGACCGTCTTCGAGTTGAGCCATCCCGATGGCAGCGCGTTCGCGGACGAGTTCACTTGAGTGTTCCAGCATGGCGCGCAAGTGGTCGGCTACCGCAGTGTTGGGCAGGTAGTTGCGGAGCAGGCCGGTGTAGGTTGCCTGCCACACGGCTATGTCTTCGTCTTTGGCGAGTTCGAGGAGCGCTGGCAGTCCACCGGGCTCTCTGGCATAGGCTTGACTGATCGCCCGTGCTCGCGCCCGTTGGCGACTAGCTTCCAACTTGTCCCCATACCAGTTTTCGGCATGTTCCACGGCCCAATCGAGAGT
The DNA here is from genome assembly GCA_007692545.1 of Puniceicoccaceae bacterium. Classification (GTDB taxonomy): domain Bacteria; phylum Verrucomicrobiota; class Verrucomicrobiia; order Opitutales; family Coraliomargaritaceae; genus Thalassobacterium. Next base: position 11,586 of record REBV01000148.1, on the reverse strand, counting down.
CTCGTCCTGATGGCAGTTGCTGCAGGCATTCGGGATGCCATGTTCCCGCGTCATGAGAGGATCGGGTGAGTGGAAGCCATGGTCTGCCCGCCAGTCGATCTGCATATAGACGGTTTTTGGCATGTGGCAGCTGACACATTGGTTCCCCGTGCTGCCTTCGGGGTGAAAACTGTGTTCGAGGGGGTTAATGACCGGGGAATCCATGACTCCGCCATCGTGGCAACGCATGCAGAGCATATTGGTTTGCACCGGTAGTATCGGCTTCAGACTGTGCGGGTTGTGGCAGTCCATGCAGGTGACCCCCGCCTTTGCCATGCGGCTCATCGAGAAGGAGGCGTGAACAAAGACCTCATCGAGGATCTGCCCGTCGGGGTAGTAGAGTCCCGGCTGGTCAGGCAGACTGAGAGAGAAGTGGTCGTGGTAGGCATCGCCCGGTAGGAAGGCATCGGCCGTGAGCTGGTCCCGCCTGGAGTGGCAAGTGACACAATTATCCTGTGTCTGCCCCTTACTTAACTGCGTCAGACCTGTTGTGTAATCGCCGGCATGGGCGGCAGCGATATGTTCCTCGAGTCCGGTGTGACAAGAGGCGCATGCCAGGCCTTGCTGCGTCCAAGTTGAGTGATAGGCGTTTCCTTCATAATCGAAGGCTTTTTCGTATTCCGTTACGTGGCAGTAGGCGCAATTGGCGTTCCAGTTCATGCCTTGCCCTTGCCAGTGGCCCCATTCGCCCGGTTGCCGGTCTTCGCCGGCAAAGACATCGATCCAGCTGTCATTGATCACGTCGTAGCTCGCGCTGATGGTTTGAAAACGGCCACCGGGCAGGTGAGCCAGATATTGGCGGATGGGCGTCTCTCCAATCACCCCGACAAGATCGTATTCCTCGATCGGGCCCTCTTCGGGGATGACGCGTAATTTGAAGTCTTGCCCGACTAGCACCATCTCATAGGTAACACCTGATTCCTGAATCTGTCGGGTCGGGGTAAAGGCAGGGGCATCGAGCCGCACAGAGACCGGGCGGTTTGCTTTGGCGTGGTGGCTTTGTCTCCAATCTTCGACGGCTTGCTGGTGGCAACTCACACAGGCATCGGGCCCCATTCTCGCTAGCCGCTGGGGGTTGTGCGAATAGGGAAAGGTTTGGCCGGGTTGAGCACGCGAGAACTGGGTCTTGCTATCAGTATCCGATGAATCACTACAGCCAATAGCAGCAAGGGCGAATGCCGCGAAAAGCAAGATTGGCAGGGCGAGCGAGGCTGAGGCGGTCATGAAAACTCAATTCCATTGAGCCATCATGTGCTGGCAATTCTAAAGCCGGGGCAGCGGTGTTGTTATTCGAGAGCACTATTAAGTGCATTAGAAACCGTTATTCTGCGACTCGGTATCCAGCTTCAAGTAGAACCCTCAATCTTGGCTACGCGCCGGGCGTGGCGCCCGTCCTCCTGCTCGGTGTCGAGCCATGCGCCGACGATCTGCAAAGCGAGTGCTTCGGGGACAGGCCGCGCCCCGATGGCGATGCAATTGGCATGATTGTGCGATTTTGTCATTTCTGCCGACCAGAGGTCCCAGCAGAGCCCACAGCGCACTCCGGGCACTTTGTTGGCGACGATGGCCTCGCCGTTGCCCGAGCCGCCCAGGACAATGCCGCAGTCGGCTTGACCGGAGGCGACTGCCTCGGCTGCCGGACGAATAAAGTCCGGGTAGTCGCAGGGCTCGGCAGAGCTGCAGCCGAAGTCGATTACGGTGTGGCCACGCGCCTCAAGCAAGGCAATGATGGGTGCCTTCAGAGGAAAGCCAGCGTGATCGGTGCCGATGGAAATAGTGAGGCGTTTTTCGGGCATAATGTTGTTGATACAGGGTGCGGCTCTATTTCAGCAAGCGTTTTATAATTCACTGACTCCACTCCAGCATACGCTTGATCGGCGCATAGGCTTTTTGCCGAATGGCTTCGGGCATCTCGATTTGCGGAGTCATGTCGCGGAGGCAGTCGCGGAGCTTCTCGATGGTATTCATCTTCATGAAGCGGCACTCGTTGCAGGCGCAGGTATCGGTCGGGCCGGCGATAAAGGTCTTTTCCGGGATCTCGCGCTGGAGCCGGTGAATCATGCCGGTTTCGGTCACGACGATAAAGGCCTGTGCCGCACTGTCTCGACAAAACCCGATCATTTTTTCGGTGCTGCAAACCTCGTCGGCATTGTCCCGCACGGTTTCCACGCATTCGGGGTGAGCCACCACCAGGGCATCGGGAAACTCAAGCTTGAGTCGTTCAATAGCTTGTTGGGTGAACAGCACGTGCGCATAGCAAGAGCCCGGCCAAAGCTGCATCTCGCGGCCGGTCTGTTTACTCACCCATTGCCCCAGATTTTGGTCCGGGACAAAAAGAATGTCCCGATCGGCTGGCACTTGGTTGACGATCTTCATGGCGTTACCGCTGGTGCAGATCACATCGCTCAGCGCTTTGACCCCGGCTGAGCAGTTTATATAGGCGACCACGTAAACATTCGGGTGGGCTTCTTTGTAGGCAGCCAGTTTTTCTGCCGGACAGGAATCGGAGAGCGAGCAACCGGCCTCCAGTTCGGGCAGAAGTACAGGTTTGCCCGGGTTGACGATTTTAGCCGTCTCTGCCATGAAGTGGACACCACAGAACACGATGCAGTCGGCATCGGCTTGCTCCGCCTTGTAGGCCAGGCCGAGGGAGTCGCCTACATAGTCAGCCACGCGCTGGATGGCATCAACCTGATAGTTGTGCGCAAGAATGAGCGCATTCCGCTCTTTTTTCAGGGCGAGGACCTCTTCCTGAATGGCTGTCAGCGGGGCTTCCTTTCCCAGTTTCGGGTGGAAGACCATGGGTTCGTAGTTGAGTGTGGCGGTGGTCATTTTCTTGTTGGTGTGGACTGAACAAATTCAGCGGAGTCCCTGGCGAAGTCAAGCGTGCGGCATATCCGGCTGCGGCGGCAGATGCCTGGCTATGTGTCGGTCTAATGGGCGAGTTCTGAATCTCTGCTAAGCCAGCCCAGCTATTTTTAATAGCGTCATTTGGTTGCATATTCGTCCGGCTTGATTAGGGTCTTCGTATGGCTAAGAAAAAAACGACTCCCAAATCATCCACTGTTTTAAATGCTCTGCGCCAAGTTGTGGCAGATTCCTACGCGCTGCTCGGTCAGACCCATATCTGTCATTGGAATGTGCGCGGCCCCGGGTTTTTCGCCCTGCATAATGCTTTTGAGGAGCAATACACCGAGCTCTTCACGGCGATTGATGAGATCGCCGAGCGGGTGCGGGCCTTGGGCTCGCTCGCTCCCGGTGGCTTGGGGAATCTGGCCAAGATGTCCGATGTGAAGGAGATTAAAGAAGACGCCAGTGCCGAGCAAATGGTCAAGCACCTCTCTGAGGCCAATAAAGCTTTGGTGGCCAATCTGATCAAAGCGCGCAATGCGGCTGCTACCGCTGGTGATAATCAAACGGAGGATTTGATGATTGCGCGCCTCCAGACGCACGAGAAGACTATCTGGATGCTAGACAGTTATCTTGGCAGTTAAGCTATGAAGCTGCCCGAGACGCCGCCTAAGCCGCTGATCGCTATCGCGGGTGCCAGTGGGTTTGTCGGCACGCACCTTCGGCACCACCTTGAGTCAAAAAATCGCTTTCGCGCTCTGACGCGCAGCGCCAATATTGCGGAATCCAGTCCGGATAAATCCAGCACCGAGTGGCGATGCTGTGATCTCTATTCATTGCCGCAGGTTACCGAGTCGCTGCGGGGGTGCGAGTTTGGTATTTATCTGGTGCATTCCATGGCACCGTCGAGTCGGCTTGTTCAAAGTAGCTTTGAGGACACGGATCTGCTGCTGGCAGATAACTTTATTCGGGCAGCTGAGGCCGCGGGCCTTAAGCATGTTATTTACCTAAGTGGGTTGATCCCCAAGACAGACGAGCCACTTTCGCCTCATTTGCGTAGTCGCCTCGAAGTCGAGAATGTCCTGCGCTCGCGCTCGGTCAAAGTAACTGTATTGCGAGCAGGCCTGATTTTTGGCCCCGGGGGCTCCTCGTTTTCCTTGTTAATCAATCTGGTCCGCCGCTTGCCGCTCATGCTTCTGCCGGCCTGGGTTCGATCCAAGACACACTCGGTTGATATTCATAATGTCTGTCAGGCTTTCGAGCTATGTTTGGAACGTCCGAATCTCTCGGGGCAGACGTATGATCTCGGAGGGCATCGCCCGATGAGCTACCGCGAGATGATTCACCAGACCGCGCACCTGCTGGGTAAATCTGCCTATTTCATAAATTTCCCGTTGAATTGCTTCGGGCTTTCCAAGCACTGGGTGGCACTTTTCGGGAGTGTGCCGCCTGCGCTGGTTGGGCCCTTGCAGGAGAGCCTGCAGCATGACCTGGAAGCCGAGCCGAATGAGCTGACGGATGTCCTCAAAGATGATTGGGTCTCTTTCGAAGCATCCTTTAAGGCAAGTGTCGACGACTCGGGCCGCCCGAAGCCGAATCCGCGCAGTACGACGCAAATCCTGGACCGTCAACAGATGAAACAGGCCCGTCGGGTGCGCTCAGTGCAGCGTATGCCGCTACCCGTGGGTTGGGACGCGCAGAGAATCTCCAGTGAGTACGGGGTCTGGCTGAGTCGCCGTTTCGGAGGCTTGATTCGGGCCGATAAAGATGATGCGGGCGTGGTGCGCTTCACTCTACTAGGTGGCTGGCCAGTCCTTTTGGAGCTTACGCCGACACCGTTTTCTCTGGGTAGCCAGCGCCGCTGTGCGTTTTATATAACGGGTGGCATATTATCCCGTAAAGTGGAGCCACCTGGTCGCCTTGAGTTTCGGCTGTTTCCGGATTTGGGCTGTTTGATCGCTTCGATCCACGGCTTTGCGCCGACTTTGCCTTGGACGATTTACGCCTTGACCCAGGCCAGATTGCACCTGCGGGTGATGCGGGCTTTCGGGCGCTATTTACAGCGCCAATCGACGGGGTAAAACGCTATCAGGGGGATGGGAAACCCCTGCGGCTATTTCCGTAAGATGATGAGATCCGCCCGTCGATCCCGATACGATTCTGACTTAGACAGGCCGCTGGTGGCTTCAAGACTGCCTTTGGAAAGGGTCTGAATGCGAAGGGGTGAGATGCCGAGTGTGCCGAGGTAATCACTTGCACTGTTGGCCCGGCGATCACCCAGCGCGAGGTTATATTCACTCGTGCCATACCAGTCGCAGTGCCCCTCAATCAACAAATGATCGCCTGGATTATCTTGCAGGTGGGCGGCTGCTTCCTGAAGCTTCGAACGCTCGGATGCGGAAATCGACGAGGAATCAAAGCCGAAATAAACCGGGGACAGCACTCCGGTGATCATGTTAAAATCCCCAAACATGCCGTTTCCAATGCCGTCGCCATCTCCACGTAACTGGAGGCCTCCACCGGCACCCCAGTCTTCCATGGAACTGCCATCGGGAATGATGTCACCAAAGCCGCCTGCCTGACTACCGCGGTCGGAGCCCGTGGCGTTGCCTACAGCAGTTGGCGCCTGTTTACGAGTGCAAGCGGGGAGCAGGAGAACAGCCAACAATAGGGTAAAGATAATGCGCACGGATTTTTTCATAATTACATAATGTGATGAGATGATTTGTATCTCGCAAACATTTTCCTTAGCTAGTGGCTAGTTTTAATTTTAACCTGCCACCTGTGTCCACACCTATAGTTTTTTTGATCGATAATGGTTCGCTTCGTCCGGAAGCGACTTTTGGGCTCCGTCGTCTGGCTGAAAAATTGGCGGAGCGGAGCTCTTTGCCGGTGGAAGCGGTGAGCCTGCTGCATTCGCACAAAATCTCGCCGGATGACCTGGATGGCCGGGGGGCTACCATCGTCAGGCGACGACTGCGGGAGTGTATCGATGCGGGTCAGCGCCAGTTTGTGTTTTTACCACTTTTCCTGGGGCCGAGTCTGGCCATCGCGGATTATCTGCCGCAGTTGATTGAAGAGGGGCGGGCGCAGGCTCCGGACTTGAGGGTGGAGGTGGCTGAGGTGCTGGCTGGGCCAGATGTGGATGTGCCGGATGCGAGACTGGCCCAAATTCTGGCAGATCAAGTGCTGGAGTGCCATCCGGGTCCTGCGACTAAAGTGGCCTTGGTTGACCACGGCACGCCGGCTCGCCCTGTAAATCGCGTGCGTAATGCGGTGGCCCGGCAGCTGGCAGAGATCTTGGGTAAGTCTGTGGCGGGTGTCGAGGCCTGTTCGATGGAGCGCCGCGAGGGTGCTGACTATGCCTTTAATGACCCATTGCTGGAATCCATTGGAGAAGTGCCCGGCTTTGGTGGGGGGCATCTGATTCTTGCTATGTTTTTTTTACTGCCGGGCCGTCATGCAGGCATGGGTGGTGATGTCGCGGAGATCTGTGATGCTTTGGTCGATGCAAAGGCTTTTGAGCAGATCCAGACCACGCCGCTGCTGGGGGAGCACCCGGCTCTGCTTGATATCCTGATGGACCGCTTAATCCAGGCCTCGTCAGCTTTTTTTTGACGCTGTTTCGAGTGCCTTGATCAGTGGTTCATTGAGCTGAATCCCCATTGAGCGCATGCCTATCAGTAGGGCTCCGGCTGTCGGGTTGAGCCGGGGACGCACCACCAGCGCGCCCGGAAGCTGGGCCTCGATGGATGCCTGGAGCTTCTCCCGGAAATAAGCCAAGTCGTTCAGCCCGCCCATCAGCAGGATGCGAATTTCAGCCAGGCCGAGCGCTTGCTGGTTGGCTTGCAGGAGGCCGGTGAGTTCATGAATCGCTTCGTCGATTATTTCTATGGCAGGGCTGTCGCCTGCCTCGGCCAGCGACAAAATTTCTCGGGCCAGCCTGGCCCGTTCCTCCCGGGCTAGCTCGGCTGCGCGGAACTGTTGCTTGAATTGGCTCATGGACTCAAGTTTCAGGAAATCGAGGACCCGTTGCTGAAGATTTGCCCCTGGGCTACGTCCGTCTGCCTGGCGGACACAGACTTGTAGCGCCCGTAGGCCGATCCAACTGCCACTCCCCGCGTCGTCGATGTAGTCGCCCCAGCCCCCGGTGACAACAGCTCGCCCCGCTGAATCTATGCCCAGGCAACCCGAGCCCGTCCCCGCAACCAGGGCGATGCCAGCTTGCCCTAATAAGCCGCCCATGTGTGCAATTCTTAAATCGTTGCTAATGGTGACCTGAGTCCGTTTGCGATCAAATAACTCAGCTGCAATCGCTTCGAGGCTTGCGTGGGCAGCGGCATTTCCTGCACCTGCGATCCCCAGGTGCACAGCCGCGATGGATTTCGAGGGCACTGATGCCATGGCCTGCTGCATCGCGACACGGATGTGCTTTAAGCAATCGCCCGGTGATTGGGTGCAGGGATTGCTCGGCCCGCCGACCCCTTGGCCCAGAATAGAGCCGGTTTCGTCGCAGAGACATGCCCGGGTCCGGCTTCCGCCGCCATCTATCCCCAGAAAATACATGAGCGTGGGAGGCGGAGCGGTAGTTGCATAAGCAGTTGGATCCATGGCAAGACCCTCACCCGGCTAGTTTAAGACCATTCGGGCGGATTTTGCAGTTCTGGCCGGAGTACACCAATGCAAGGAAGCTGACGGTAGCGCTCGGCAAAATCCAGCCCGTAACCAACGACAAACTCGTCAGGTATTTCGAAGCCCACGAAATCAGCCTCAAACTGAACGCTGCGAGTTGTTTTTTTATCCAGCAGCACGCAGGTCTTGAGTGAAGCTGGCTCCATCGCACGAAACATCTCAGTGACACGGGAGAGCGTGTTACCGGAATCCAGAATATCGTCGATGATGAGGACATCGATGCCTTTCAAATCCAGCCGTATTTTGTCGATAACTTCCGGCGCTTGCACGGGTTTGGTGTCATCCCGGTAGCTGGAGACACGGATGCAATCGAGTTGCATCGGGATACTGAGCTCCCGGATAAGGTCGGCAACAAAGATAATGGCCCCATTGATGATCGCAATGACAGCCAAGTCACGCCCTTCGTAGGCCTCATTGATCTCCTGGCCGAGTTCCTTCAGGCGACCTTTGATTGTAGGCTCGTCGACCAGGACCCGATCGATGTCGTCCATCAGACTATTTGCGATTTTATCTTTCTGCATAGATGAGTTATTCTTGAAGTCAATTCAGCCGTGCTAGACCGTACCGAAGATGGTACTCCCAGTCGAGCAGAGGTCGTCGGCTGCTTGTTGCAAGCGCTCTGCCATGTTCTTTTCGGCCTTCTTCAAGTAGCTGCGGGGGTCGTAATGCTTCTTGTTGCCAACTTCACCGTCTATTTTGAGCACACTTTCGATGTTTTCACAGACGTGGGTGACGATTGGGCGGGTGAATGCATACTGTGTGTCGGTATCGATATTCATTTTAACGACACCATACTCAAGTGTTTCGCGAATATCGCTCAACTCCGAGCCGGAACCACCGTGGAAAACCAGATCCATCTTGGCCGATTCTCCATGCTTATCGGTGACTGCCTTCTGGCCGTCACGCAGAATCTCAGGTTTGAGCTTTACCGATCCGGGCTTGTAAGCGCCGTGCACATTACCAAATGTCGCCGCAAAGAGGAAACGGCCGAGCGGCTGAAGTGCCTCGTAGACCTCGACCATGTCGCCGGGGGTTGTGTAGAGCTTGTCAATTGGGAGGCCGGATGTGTCGTGGCCGTCTTCTTCGCCGCCGACGCAGCCAGCCTCGACCTCGAGGATGATGTTGAGCTCAGCACACTCTTTGAGAAGCGCTTTGGAAATTTCCAGATTCTCCTTCAGGTCCACCACCGAGCCGTCAAACATATGTGACTGGAAGAGGGGACCTTTGCCTTCGGCGATACGCTTGCGCGAGGCCTCGAGTAGTGGCTTGAGGAAGCTGTCCACTTTTTCGGGGTGGCAGTGGTCGGTGTGCAGTGCCACCAGGATGTCATACTTCTCTGCCAGCAGGTGAGTGGCCTCGGCCAAAACAATCGCACCGAACGCAGCGTCGGCCACGTTTAAACCGGCAGCAAACTGACCGCCGCCAGTGGAGACCTGGATGATGCCGTCTGACTTCGAATCGGCAAAAGCCTTGAGTGCGGCGTTGATGGTAGTGATCGAAGTGACGTTGACGGCCGGGTAGGCGTAATTGCCCTTCTGGGCAGCGTCGAGCATGGCTTCGTATTGTTTGGGTGTGGCTACTGGCATAGTTCGATTAGTTTGTTTTATCTGGTTTTTTATTTAAGTAAGTTTCACTAATGTTTTGTGTAGTTCGTCTCAAGTTAAATCTTCAATTCATGGCTTTTTCAATCTTCTAATTGCGCTCCTTGGCATCTCAGCCTTCTTATATTCAAGTGAAATTTAGGCTCAAAAGCGAATACGCCCCCCAGGGTGATCAACCCGAAGCGATCCGTCAGCTGATGGATTCGCTGCGCTCGGGCAATCGTTATCAGACGCTTTTGGGAGTGACGGGCTCCGGCAAGACCTTCTCCATGGCGAATGTTATCCAGGGGCTTCAGCGTCCCGCCTTGGTCATTTCCCACAACAAAACGCTCGCTGCTCAGCTTTACTCTGAGTTTAAGGCCTTTTTTCCCGAAAACGCCGTCGAGTATTTTGTCAGTTACTACGACTACTACCAGCCGGAAGCCTACATCCCGCAAACGGATACCTACATTGAAAAAGATTCCTCGATCAATGATGAGATTGAGCGGCTTCGCATTTCCGCGTCCTCCTCCCTGATCAGCCGGAAAGATGTGATTGTGGTAGCGAGTGTATCCTGTATCTATGGGCTGGGCTCGCCGGATGATTTCAAGGCCATGATGATTCCGCTGCGTGCCGGGCTTGAACTTTCGCGGGATGATTTTCTTGAACAACTCGTCGGCTCACTCTACGAGCGCAACGACATCGACTTTAAGCGAGGGACTTTTCGGGTGCGCGGAGATGTGGTTGACATCTATCCAGCTTATCTGGAGAGTGCCATACGGGTAGAATTCTGGGGAGATGAGCTGGAGAGTATCCGCGAACTGGATCCCATTACCGGCGGGACGGCGGGTGAGTTGGAAATGTTTAATCTGTATCCTGCCACCCAGTATGTAACCCCAAAAGACAAGGTTGAGTCGGCCATCGCCGGTATCCGGGAGGAATTGGAGGGGCGGGTAGCCTACTTTGAGTCGCAGAACATGCTGCTCGAAGCCCAGCGCATACGCATGCGAACGGAGTATGATATTGAGCTCTTGCAAGAGATGGGTTTCTGCACCGGTATCGAGAATTATTCGCGCTACCTGGCGGGGCGCAAGCCGGGCGAGCGGCCCTTTTGTTTGATCGACTTTTTCCCGGAGGACTTCCTCCTTTTTATCGATGAGAGCCATGTCACGCTACCACAAGTGCGGGCCATGTATAATGGGGATCGTGCCCGTAAGGAGCGTCTCATTGAATACGGCTTTCGTTTGCCCTCAGCATTGGATAATCGGCCACAGAAAATCGACGAATTTGAGGCGATCACCAAGCAGACCGTTTACGTTTCGGCCACCCCCGCACAGCATGAGTTGAATGTTTCGCAGACGGTTGCTGAGCAAGTCATCCGACCCACTGGCTTGGTGGATCCCGAAATGGAGATCCGCCCGGTCAAGGGGCAAGTCGAGGACTTTATTGGAGAGGTGCGCAAGGCAGTCGAAGCAGGCGAGCGCACTTTGGCCACCACCCTGACGAAGCGCATGTCGGAAGACCTGGCGGATTATCTTAGGGAGGCCGGCCTCAAGGTGGAGTATTTGCATTCGGACATCGATGCCATCGAGCGGGTGGAGATTTTGCGACGCCTGCGCAAGGGCGATTTTGATGTGCTTGTTGGCGTCAATCTCCTGCGCGAGGGGCTCGATCTTCCCGAGGTCGCGCTGGTGGCGATCCTCGATGCTGATAAAGAAGGCTTTCTGCGGAGTGCGACCAGTCTTATTCAAACGGCCGGTCGGGCCGCGCGTCATGAAAAGGGCCGAGTGTTACTCTATGCGGATGTCATTACACGGTCGATTCAGGAGACGCTCGATACCACCCAATACCGCCGGGAAAAGCAACTAGCGCACAACCAAGCGCATGGTATTACCCCCGTTGGGGTCAAGCGGAGCATCGATGAAAGTCTTCATGCTCCCGGGGGATCGTATGATCAGGAGGCGGCAGACGATTATTTATTGGCGGAGTCCGATGACCGCGATGTAGCGAGTGTGATAGCCGAGATGGAAGAAGAGATGCTCGAAGCCGCCCGGAAGTTGGAGTTTGAGAAAGCGGCCATGATACGTGACCAGATCGAGACACTCCAAAGTGGTAAGCATGGCGGTGGCCGCACGGGTGCGGCCAAGACAAAATCACGCGCCAAGGGCAAATCAAAGAGCGTTTATAACGCCAAAGGCCTACCAAAGCGGCGGCGTTAATATTAGAGAGAAGGCCCCGCAAGCCGTTTCCTTTCCTGCGGGATTGGCGGATGGAGCTAATTGATTTAAATAAAGTGTCAGACACTTTTATATTGACGGTATTGTGGGCTGTTGACAGATTGTTTGCATGCGAGAATCGAGAATCAAATATCCGGGAGGGATCTATCATTGTATGACGCGGACGGTGAATGGTGAGCGTCTGTTTG
>REBV01000162.1 GCA_007692545.1 Puniceicoccaceae bacterium | reverse complement strand
GTTTAGTGATTCGTGATAGGAGATACGGGATACGGGATGCGGGATACGGGATGCGGGATGCGAGTCGGGGCGGGATTAAGCTTCTTGAATGATTGGGAGGACTTGTTCCAGGAGTTGCTGAAGCGAGGCGGCTTCAGATTGATGGTCGGTGGGGATCGTCCAGTCGGGGTCACTACCCTCGGGAGGCTCGAAGGACGAGTCTTTGCCGGTGAAATTCTGCACACCGCCCGCGGCCGCCTTGGCGTAGAGCCCTTTGACATCGCGCTCGGCACAGGTCTCAAAGGAGGCCTCAATATAAACCGGTGTGATGTCGCCCGCGCCGACGATTTCGCCCGCAAGCGCACGCAGCTCACGCTTCGGTGTGATGAAAGAGGTCAGCACAACGATGCCGGCATCCAGAAAGAGGCGCGCCACCTCGGCGATCCGGCGGATGTTTTCCAGGCGGTCTTCATCCGAGAAGCCGAGATCACGATTGAGGCGGCTGCGGATATTGTCGCCATCAAGAATCTTGGTCACAACGCCCTGCTCGGCCAGCTTGCGCTCCAGCGCATTGGCCAGCGTACTTTTACCGGAACCGGAAAGCCCATAAAACCAAAACACATGGCCGCGCTGCTTGAGCTGGGCCTCTTTGGCCTCGCGCCCCAACATGCGGTGGAATTCAGTGTGTATGTTTTCAGGTGTGCTCATAAATCGAAGAAACGGCTTGTGCCGATTGTATGGACCCAGCGCAATCTGAATCCACAATTCAAGAGCTTTTCTTTAACTTAGGTTGTTTAGTCAACAACTAAAGAATAAAAATTTATACCTATTCCACAATCATGACACCACCCATCCCGGCGAAGAGGTGAGCCGGAAAGGAGCAGACATAGGGATATTCACCGGGCACCTCTGGAGCGATAAACTCAATCGTATCCTTCTCCCCTGGGCCCAGCAGTTTGGTGTAGGCGAAAATTTGATCTTTCAGTGCGCTGGGGATGTAATCGTTATCGCGGGCCGAGGCTGCCGCAGCGACAAATGCATTGGCATCGACCCCGGCATTCAGGAAGACGACGTTGTGCCCCATCGATGCCTTGGGCATCCGGCCGACATTGGTGAAGATCAGTTTAACCGGGCTTCCGGCCGGCACGGTGAAGGACTCCAGGTTGAACTTCATGCGGTCGTTCCCCGTCATTTCGACAATGGTCACACCGTCGACGACAGTCACCGGGTTGACCGGATCCGGCACATCGGCGGCAGCGCTACTGCCATGATGCGCGTGGTCCGAAGTCGAATCACTGCAAGCAGCTATGAAAAGTGCAAAGAGAAGGATGGTCAGCTGATATTTCATATTTTTTGAATCGTCTGAGAACAAAGCGGGTCTGGACCGAAGTGCAAGCTTGAGCGGCAAGACATTTATTTCGTTAACCAGTTGCTAAGCCAAGCCATAGTGTTAAACCTAATTCACACTGCCAGCTTGCGAGAGAAAGCAAAACACGCTCCCAGCGTGCCACTCAGATTAGAAATCAACCAGGACCACGACCATGACCGGAAAAAAACACAGTATTCAATCCTGCCACGCCCTGCTCGTTCTGATTTTGGTTTGTGTGGCTGGCGCGACGACGGCATGCGCCAACAATAGCCAAAGCTACGACCAGAACCTGCAGGCTGCACCATCCGGCCAGCACACAATTTTCCTGATCAGTATCGATGGTCTGCGCCCGGATTATATGGACCGGGCACACACACCAAACATAGATCGTTTGAGGGCTACTGGTGCCTGGTCGATGGAAGCAGTACCGGCCTTCCCCACCCTGACTTTCTCCAGTCACACCAGCATTGCGACGGGAACTAAAACCGCCGCACACGGCGTACCCTCAAACAGTTTTTACGATAGCCGCGACCAGCGTATCTATCGCTTCCCCGGTTGGCAGCGATTGCTTGAAGCGGAACCCTTTTGGACAACTGCCACTCGCCAGGGCGTGCGCACCCTCGTTTTGGACTGGGTGCTGGCTCACGAGCAGGATAACCTGCCCTACCCCAGTGCTTATTTTGGTCAGTCCTACACGCGGGGGATTTCAGATACTGAGCGCGTCGCCCGTATTCTGGATACTTGGGAGGCCGACGAAGCGGACACACCCCTGCGCTTTATGCTGGCCTACGGAAGTGCGCCCGATTCAGCGGGGCACAGTTACGGGCCGGACTCATCTGAGGTCGAAATCGCTGTCGAAGAGGCCGACCAATTGATCGGCTTCGCCCATGAACGAGCCCTGGCTCTCTGGAAAGCCAGCAATCCGGGCCCGGAAGACGATTTCTTCTTCATTCTCTTATCGGATCACGGAATGACGCATGTCGACTATCTGGTACATTTACCGAGGGCCGCTGGCTTACTGGATCGTGACGACATTACGATCGTCACGTCCGGGAGCATCGGTCATATTTTCTTCGACTTTAGCGAGGGTAAGGTCACCGGGCAGGAGATTGCAAACGTTGTCGCTGCACTCAACGCATTCGACTTTATCGATGCCTACCGGCGGGAGGACCTGCCGGAAAAATGGGACTATGCGCACCCGTATCGCACTGGCGATATCGTCGCCTCGCTGACCCCGGGACACACCTTTAGCACGCGTCCGGCGGAGATAAAACTCGCCACCGGGTCCGGCGTGGGGCCGCTCGGTATGCACGGATACGACCCTCGGGTTGACCCGAATATGAATACGATTTTAGTCATGAATCGTGCAGGCCAGGACTTGGGCGGCATCGATCTCGGCCGCGTCGAACTAATTGAGACGCATAGTCTCGTCGCCGGACTGCTGGGCATTGAGCCATCAGAAGTGGCCCGCCCGGTGACGGGCCGCTTACTCGAGTGGTTGCAGGGACAGTGAGCGCGTTACGACTGGCGATGGGCCCAGAGGATCGAGTGCTTGAGTCTGGCGGATAAAGAGGAGACCATCGTAACGTTGCGGCACGCTACTCGGAACATAATTGCCGGCAGAGGATTGCGACGGGTTGGAGGTGACACCAAACGCGCGATGCCCGGCGTGCCTGACGAGGTTGGGCTGACTTCGCGCGGCCTGTAGAGGCAACCAGAATTCATCACTGGGTGCGGCTCGATTCAGCCAATGATTGATCGATGAAGGAAACGATGGCCTCAACTCCATGACCTCACCCTCGCTCCCCCATTGACGCCCGGCTCGAAAAGTTCCGGCTTCGCTGGCAAAGCCGAGCAAATAAACCCTATCCGCGCCAAAGCGCTCCCTTGCTTGCTGCCCAACCGTGACCATCCCGGCCTCGCGCATCGGCGTATGGCGGGCGTCACCGATGTGTGTGTTATGCGCCCAGACAATTCCACGGGCATCTTCGCCGTAATAATCGGCCAGACGCTCGACGGTCTCGACGAAATTTTCCGCCCGTGGGTTCCACGACAGGGGGTGGCGGGCTACATTCTTGCGCAGGTGGCGGTCAGCCTGACGAATCAAACCAGTCTTTTGACGAGCCTCCCAGTAGACCTGCGAGTCGATCTCCAGGAACTTACTTTTCTCCTCAACCAGACGGCGATAGATATCACTGAGCGCCGCGCTCTCCGGTAATTGGTTTCGCATGGCCGCCCGATAAAACGCATTATTATCTCCGTTGAGCGACAGCAGCACAGACAGCTCGGATGCCACCTCCTCACCCCAGCCCGGCTCCAGCACATCCAGCGCCGCAGGCAAGACGGCCAGGGAATCTCCCCAGCCATAGACATCGATCCCGTGGATACCGACACGCTGATCCAAGGGCTTGTCGCGATTACGTAGGTGCAGCCATTCAGCGAGTTCCTCAATGACGTGATTGGCCCACATCCATTCCGGCCACCGGTTAATATGTACTAGAGCCGCATGAGCTGTCTCCGCGTGGCCCGGCAGGTGCCTGACGTAGCGATCCAGCTCAGATAATGCACTCCAGTCACCCTCGACCGCGATAAAATCGAAGCCGGCATGTTCGATCAGCGCCTGAGTGATCGTCGATCGCCAAGTGTAGTATTCCAGCGTGCCGTGGGTCGATTCACCCAATAGCACATAGGAGCGTGCCGCCAAGGCATCAAATAAAGGATCACCCGGAGCTAAGACACCCGCCTCCAAAGGCTGCGCATGCTCTGATATATACACCGACCAATCTTCGGCCACGTTCGCTTGCGCGGTCAGAAAACCTGAAACAATCAGGATGTAAGCACATATATGTGATAATCGAATCATACCGTGTTTTAAGCATAAAGCTCCCGCATTGCAAGACTCGACCCAAACGACGATTGCCCTGGTTCCCCGGGATCGCAGCTCTCCGCAGCTGCTCTTCCGCTGACTGCGACGCAGCAAGTCAGGATACTTGCGTTCCCGGACAATATTCCCCCATATTGTAAGGAACGCGCACCCGATTAGATGGGTCACTGTTCAAATACCCGCTATGCATTCAATCAAATATTCAATTCAGGCACGCTCGCTGACTGTATCCTGGCTCGCTATCGTCCTCTCCGCTGGCTGGGGCATGACTCTCTCGGCTCAGCCCGCAGACAGGGCCATACCGGTAGTGACCACTCCAGTTGAACTGGCCGAAGCGTTTACAGACACCATTGAAGCACTCGGCACGGCCAAGGCGAATGAATCTGTCGTCATCACTGCTAACGTCACCGAAGTGGTCGAAGAAATCCTTTTTGATGATGGCGACCAGGTGCGCAAGGGGCAAGTGCTGCTTCGTCTCAGGCAGGATGAGGAGCAAGCCTCCCTCAAAGCGGCCCAGGCTCGCCTCGACGAGCGCTTGGCCGCTTTCGGACGTGCCCAGGACCTGGAAAGACAGCAGGCACTCTCCACTGCTGCCCTGCAAGAGCGGCAAGCCCTCCTGCGCCAAGTCGAAGGCGAAATAGAAGTGATTCAATCTCAAATCAATGACCGCGTCATCCGCGCGCCCTTCGACGGGGTGCTCGGGCTGCGTAATATCAGCGTCGGTGCCCTGGTCCGCCCGGGCGACCCCATCACTACCATCGATGATCTTTCGCAAATCAAGGTCGACTTCGAAGCGCCCTCCATATTCCTCTCGGCACTGCGCCCGGGACTCCGCATAGAAGGCCGTATTCGTGCCTTTCCCGGCCGTGTTTTTGAGGGCGAAGTTCGGAACATCAATACACGCATTGACCCCGCCACCCGCACAGTCTCCATCCGCGCCATTCTGCCGAATGAGGATGGTCTCCTTCGCCCTGGCCTATTGGTCGCGATTAACTTAGCCAAAAACCCCCGCAATGCGCTACTGATACCCGAGGGTGCGGTCATCCAACGGGGTCGGTCGAGCTTCGTCTATAGAATCGTCGAGGGCGATGACGGGCCACGCGCAGTCGAGACAGAGATCAAACCGGGCACCCGGGTGACAGGTAAAATCGAAGTCCTCGACGGCATCACTGCCGAAGACCGGCTCGTCAATCACGGACTCATGCAAATCCGGGATGGTGCCAAGGTCCGCATCCTGGGGAACCAGACCGGGCCCGATCAAGCGCTCTCTGATTTCCTTCAAGACGAACCCGTCCAAGCCAATCCTTCGTGATTCTCTCCGATATCTCCGTCAAACGGCCGGTTTTTGCCACCGTTCTCTCGCTACTGCTGATAGCCGTCGGGCTGGTTTCTTTTAATCAACTGCCCCTGCGCGAATACCCGGACATCGATCCGCCCGTCGTCTCGATTGACACCCGCTATGTAGGTGCTGCGGCCAGCGTTGTCGAAACCCGCATTACCCGTCTAATCGAGGACCGTATCGCCGGGGTCGAGGGCATTCACTTTATCAGTTCACAGAGCAGGGACGGTCGCTCCCGTATTTCCGTCGAATTCTCGACAGATCGAGATATCGACGATGCCGCCAATGACATTCGCGACCGCGTTTCCGGCCTACTCGATCAATTGCCCGATGAGGCCGATCCACCGGACATCGAAAAGGCCGACTCCAGCGACGATGTCATTATCTGGCTTTCGCTTACCAGTGAAGAACGCTCCACCCTTGAACTGACGGACTATGCCCGGCGCTATTTGGTCGACCGCTTTTCTATCCTGCCCGGAGTCGCCCGCGTCCGCCTCGGTGGCAGCATGGATTACTCTATGCGCATCTGGCTCGACCGCACCGAGCTCGCCGCCAGGGGACTCACCGTCACTGACGTCGAGGATGCTCTACGCGCTGAAAACGTCGAACTACCAGCTGGCTCTATCGAGTCAAGAACACGACAGTTTACCGCCCGGACAGAACGCGGCTATCAGACCGAAGAAGACTTCCGCAAACTCGTCATTCGCCGCGATGCCAATGAATATCTGGTGCGCCTGGGCGATGTGGCCCGTGTCGAAAAAGCAGCCGTTGAGGACCGTACATTTTTCCGCGGAAATGGAGCCCCCCGTATCGGCATTGGCGTGATCAAACAATCCACTGCTAATACGATCGAAGTGGCCGATGCCGCCATTGCTGAAGTCAAACGGCTGCAGGATCTGCTTCCGCCAGATATGTCTGTCGGGGTGGCCTACGACACTTCGGTTTTTGTGCGCAACGCCATCAGCGAAGTCTACAAAACGCTCAGCATTGCCATCGGACTCGTCGTGCTCGTCATCTGGCTCTTCCTCGGTAGCGCCCGGGCCATGCTGATACCTGCGGTGACGATCCCCGTCGCTCTGGTATCCACATTTATCGTGCTGCTTTCGATGGGCTTCTCCATCAACCTGCTGACACTGCTGGCCCTGGTCCTCGCCATCGGACTGGTGGTGGATGATGCTATCGTCGTATTGGAAAACATCACGCGGCGCGTGGAAGCAGGCGAGACACCGCTCGTTGCCGCCTTCCACGGCAGTCGCCAAGTTGGCTTTGCCGTTGTCGCTACCTCCATCGTGCTGATCGCCGTCTTTGTCCCCATCGCCTTTCTTGAAGGCGACCTCGGGCGGCTCTTCTCCGAATTCGCGCTGACCATGGCCGCGGCAGTTTTCTTCTCAACCTTTGTCGCCCTGACGCTTTCCGCCATGCTGGCCTCCAAGCTGCTGCGGAAATCGAAGAAATCGGGCATGAGCGCCCACATCGACCGACAGTTCAAACATATACGCAAGGGCTATAGCTTCTTTCTCCGCGGCTGCCTGCGCGCCCGCTGGTTTGTCGTCCTTTTACTGGTCCCCGCACTGCTGGGAGCCGCCTTGTTTTTCTTTAATAAAATCCCTTCTGAATATGCCCCCCAGGAGGACCGCGGCGCGTTCTTCATTCTCGTCAACGGCCCCGAAGGTGCCTCTTTCGAGTATATGGAGGAATACATGAATATCATCGAAGAGCGCATCCTCGAGTATGTGGAAAAAGATGAGATTCACCTGGCGCTGGTGCGCGCTCCCCGCGGCTTCGGCAACCTTGCCAGTTTCAACGATGGCATCGTCATCGCCGTGCTCGAGCCCTGGGGAAATCGCCGCTCGGCCTGGGCGATTATGGACGATATTCGCGGCAGCCTCTCCGACCTCACTGGCGTGCGCGCCTTCCCCGTCATGCGGCAAGGCTTCGGCGGCGGCATTCAAAAACCCGTTCAATTTGTCATCGGTGGGGGCACCTACACTGAACTGGCTGAGTGGCGCGACTTGATCAATCAACGGATCGAAGCTGACAATCCTGGCTTCGAAGGCCTCGACTTCGACTACAAGGAAACCAAACCGCAGATTAGCATAGCCATCGACCGCGACCGTGCCGCCGACCTCGGTATCAGTGTTCGCAATGTCGGGCGCACCCTTGAGTCGATGCTTGGCGGCCGCCGAGTGACCACATTTATCGACGATGGCGAGGAATACGATGTCATCCTGGAAGGTGATCGCGAAACCCAGCGCACCCCCACCAATATGGAAAATATCTATGTTCGCTCTGAAACCACCGGTGCGCTGATCCCCCTCTCTAACGTCGTCACGCTGACCGAATTCGCCGACTCCAGTTCACTGGCCCGCTATAACCGTGTTCGCGCGATCACACTGGAAAGTAACCTAGCCAACGGCTACACCCTCGGCGAGGCGCTGGCCTATCTGGAAAACCTCGTGCGTACCGAACTGCCGGAGACCGCCGTGATCGATTACAAGGGTCAGTCCCTCGACTACAAAAGCAGCGGCGACTCCATCCTCTTCGTCTTTGCCCTCGGGCTGTTCGTCGTTTACCTCGTCCTCGCCGCCCAGTTTGAGAGCTGGATTCATCCGCTCGTCATTATGCTGACCGTGCCGCTGGCGATCACCGGTGCATTGGCCGGGCTCTTCTTTTTCGGCGAAAGCCTCAATATCTACACTCAGGTCGGCCTGATTATGCTAGTCGGCCTCGCTTCCAAAAACGGTATCTTGATCGTCGAATTCATCAACCAACTACGGGAGCAAGGCATGGAGTTTGAGCAGGCCATTATCGAAGCCAGCGCGATTCGCCTGCGCCCCATTATTATGACGGGCATCACCACTGCGGCCGGATCGACCCCCCTCATTCTCTCTTCCGGTGCCGGCTCAGAAACCCGCACCGCCATCGGTGTCGTCATCATTTGCGGCGTTCTGGCCGCTACCTTCTTCACCGTCATCGTCGTCCCCGTGGCCTACCGTATCCTTGCCCGCGGCACCGGCTCGGTCGGCGATGTCGCCCGCGCACTGGAAAAAGAAGAGGCCGATTTCATTCTACAAGAATCCGACTCATGAGCCTAGCTGCACCCTATCGATCCAGGCCGTTCGCTTTTGCCCTTGCCATCCTGGCCGGGCTGGCTGCCACTGCCTGCACCGTCGGCCCGGACTATGTCGCGCCGCATACCGAGTCCGAAACGACCGCCGACTGGGCCACCCCACTCGGCAGCCGTGCCGATAGCCAAGCGTCCGCCATCGACCTAGCTTGGTGGCAACGCTTTGAAGACCCCCTCTTGACTGACTACATCGAACGTGCCATCGCCGAGAATCCAGGTATCGAAGCCGCCCGTGCCCGCATCGAGGGTGCCCGTGCCGCCCGTGGCGAAAGCCGCGCTCCCTGGCTCCCCAGCCTCGACGCAGAAGCCCGCCGCAGCCGCGAAGGCACCAGTGGTGCCACCAGCAATCCCAACAACTCTGGCAACACACGCAGCTCCAACAGCGGAATACTCTCCGCCTCCTGGGAACTCGACTTTTTCGGTCGCACCCGCCGCGCCGTCGAAGCCGCCGACGCCCGCCTAGATCGCGCAGTGGAGGATCGCCGCACACTTGTCCTCGCCACCGTAGCCGAGGTCGCCCGCGCCTATCACGAGATACGCGGCACCCAAAAGCAAATCGCCATCACTCAAAAAAACGTCGAGCTGCAGACCCGCACCGTCGAACTGGTCGAGAATCTATTCGCCTCTGGTGAAGCCAGCGAATTCGACCTGAGCCGTGCCCGCGGGCAGCTTCAGGTAACACGCGCCCGCCTGCCCGATCTCGACGCCGAGCTGCTGGCTGGTATTTATCGCCTCGGTCCGCTGCTGGGACAAGCCCCCGGCACACTCCGGGAGGAAATGATCCAGCCCCACAGCCTACCCTCCCCCCCAGAACTCATCCCTATCGGCGCCCCGTCTGAGATACTCCGCCGCCGACCCGACATCCGCAGCGCCGAACGCGAACTGGCCGCCACCAACGCCGATATCGGCGTGGCCACCGCCGAGCTCTTCCCCCGCTTCACCCTCTTGGGTAACGTC
The DNA here is from genome assembly GCA_007692545.1 of Puniceicoccaceae bacterium. Lineage (GTDB taxonomy): Bacteria > Verrucomicrobiota > Verrucomicrobiia > Opitutales > Coraliomargaritaceae > Thalassobacterium. The sequence goes on along the minus strand of REBV01000162.1, from coordinate 12,308 downwards.
GGCCGCATCGCGGCATCCTCCCGCGACCTAAACAGCTCACTGGCCGACAGCTACGGTTTCACCCAGCTCGTCGATTGGCCCATCTTTCAAGGCGGAGCCCTGCGCGCCCGAATCAGCCTTAGCGAAGCCGCCGCGCAAATGGCCACGGCCAACTATGAAGCGACCGTCCTGGCCGCCCTGGCCGATGCCGAGACCGCCCTGGTCCGCTACCTCCGCAAACTCGACACCCGAGCCGCTCTGGCCGATGCCGTTGAAAACCGTCAACGCTCCGTCGAACTGGCCCGCGCCCTTTTCGATGCCGGCGAAGAAGACTTCCTCGCCGTGCTAGATGCCGAACGCGAACTGCTCGCCACCGAAAACGAACTCGTCCTCAGCGAGACCAATAGCATCCTCAACCTGATCACGCTCTACGCCGCCCTCGGCGGTGGCTGGGAAGTCTTCGAAGCTTCACCAGAATAGACTTATAGCAGAGCTTGCAGTCGCCAGTAAGACAGGTGTTGATCAGGCAGATATGCTTCCATTCATCCAAAGAGCTTGGGCACACCCGTCTATCCAACCGCCGATTTTAGCCTTTCGGGCCTATTGGCCGGCTATTTTAGCCATCCAACTCTGTGCCCTGGGCATTGCCCTGACTTACTATTGGATTGAATCCAGCCATGCATTCTTTGAAACTCTGGCAGATTGGAAGCGCGACGGCGGCCTCGTTTTTGCCGCAGGCGCTACTATTGTAAGCGGAGGTGTCATCCCCGAACTGATCAAGCGATTCTTTCGTCCGGCCAATATCCGCCCACCCGGCACGGCCGAACTCATCCATCAATTTATCATGTGGGCCTGGCTGGGCATTTTGGTTGAAGCTTTCTACCGTTTTTTGGCCCATCTGTTCGGGCATGGAACCGACCCACTCACCATGATCTGCAAAGTATCCTTAATGCGCAGTGAAATTGCAATTGTTTCGCAGCAAGGTCAAAAGGAGAGCTCCCTCAAATATAGTACATCCCGCCGTCATCGGCCTGGACGACAAAATCCTTCAGCGTATAGGTCCGGAGCTTGGCTTCAAAAGCCTCCCCTACCTCGGTCCAGATAGCCGCAACCTGGGGACCGGAGTGGCCGCTGCTCTCGAAGTGATGCTCCAGCAGTTCACTGTCCAGGGCTTCGACGATCTCAATCAAAGTGATCTGCTTCGGCTCTTTTGCCAGCGCATAGCCGCCCTGCTTGCCCCGCTTGCTCACAATCAGGCCGGCACCACGTAATTCGTTGAGAATTTGCACCAAATAATTGGCCGGGATCGCTTCGGCGGTGGCCAGCGATTCGATTTGCGACAACTTGTCCGCACCATGTCTCCGGCCCAACTGGGCCAGCACCCGGCAAGCGTATTCGAGTTTATGAGAAAGCTTCACAATTCCTTTTTTAGGCTTATGACTCAAAAAGTAAACTTTAATCGAAAAAGCCATACTTTTTAGTCGCTTTAAGCATCCCGCTTGCTTCATAATCTCCCGCTTATGTCAGAAGATACAACGCCCGAAAATTTAAGCCCTGAATCCGCTGCGGCGGCAGCCTCAAAAGACGTCTACGATTCGTCAAAAATCCAAAAGCTCGAAGGTCTCGAAGGCGTGCGCAAGCGCCCCGATATGTATATCGGCGATACCAACGAGCGTGGACTGCACCACTGCGTGTTTGAGATCGTCGACAACTCAATCGACGAGGCCCTGGCGGGCCATTGCTCGCAGATCACTGTCAGCATCCACAACGACGGCTCCTGCTCGGTCGAGGACGATGGCCGCGGCATCCCGGTCGACATCCACCCAAAGTATAACATCCCTTCGCTGGAATTGGTGATGACGAATCTCCACGCCGGCGGTAAGTTTGGCAAGGGCGCCTACCAGGTCTCCGGTGGTCTGCACGGGGTCGGCGCCAAGTGTGTCAATGCCGTTTCGGAATGGTTCGAGGTCGAGGTCCGCCGCGATGGCAAGGTCCACAAGATGGAATTCTCCCGGGGCAAGACCACTTCGAAGATGAAAATCATCGGCGATACCAAGCGCACCGGCACCCGGATCGCCTTCTCGCCCGACCCGGAGATCTTTCTCACTACCCGGGATTTCAAGTTTGAGCTGCTCGGTAAGCGCCTGCGCGAGCTGGCCTTCCTCAATCCGGGAATCAACATTACTTTTGTCGATGAGCGCGTCAATAAGACGGAGTCCTTTATCTTCAAAGACGGCATCGCGGAATACGTCACCTACCTCAACGAGAACAAAAACGTACTCCACGCCGACCCTATCAGTTTTCACGGTGAGGCCCCCACGCCCAACCCGGACTTGGATGCCAATATCGTGGTCGATATCGCCTTCCAATACAACGACAGCTACAACGATCAGATTTACGCCTACGCCAACTCGATTCACAATATCGAGGGCGGCACCCACCTATCCGGTTTCCGCACCGCCCTGACGCGTGTCATCAACGCCTACGGCAAGGCCAACAACCTGATCAAGGACAAAGAGCCCAATCTCTCCGGCGAAGACGCCCGCGAGGGCCTGACCGCCATCATTTCGGTCAAAGTGCCCGAGCCCCGCTTTGAAGGCCAGACCAAGACCAAGCTCTCCAATGGCGAGGTCGACGGCATCGTGCAGAAGATCACCGGCGAGGAGCTCAAATACTACTTCGAGACCAACCCGCAGGTGGCCAAGCGCCTGATCGACAAGTGCCTCAACGCCGCCCGCGCCCGCGAAGCCGCCCGCAAGGCCCGCGAGACCGTCCGCAAGGGAGCACTTTCCTCCGGCGGCCTCCCCGGCAAGCTGGCCGACTGCTCCTCCAAGGACCCCGCCGTCTCAGAGCTCTACATCGTCGAGGGTGACTCCGCCGGCGGCTCCGCCAAACAGGGCCGCGACCGCGCCACCCAGGCCATCCTCCCCATTCGGGGCAAGCTGCTCAATGTGGAAAAGGCCCGCCTCGACAAGGTGCTGGGCAATAACGAAATCCGCACCCTGATCACGGCGGTCGGCACCGGGATCGGCGACCACGAGGGCGACGGTGCTTTCGATGCCAGCAAGGCGCGCTACCACAAAATCATCATCATGACCGATGCCGACGTGGACGGTGCCCACATCCGCACCCTCCTGCTGACCTTCATCTTTCGCCAAATGAAGGGCCTGATCGAGGCCGGCTACGTTTATATCGCGCAGCCGCCCCTGTATAAAATCAAGCGTAAGCGGCGCGAGCAGTACATCGACAACGATGCCCAGCTCAACCGTATCCTACTCGAACTCGGCTCTGAGGACGTGACACTCGTCCGCCTGCGGGACCAGAAAGAACTGACCGGCGAGAGTGTGGATATACTCGTTGAGTGCATGTCACGCCTGGATATGATCAGCCGTGGGGTGACCCGCTACGGTTGCGACTTCGCTACCTACCTCGATAACCATGATGGCGACGATTATACACTGCCCCGCTACATCGTGCGTATCCGGACGGGAAATGAGGAAGAATTCCGCTTCCTTAAGAACGACGACGACCGCATCGCCTTCCACAGTGAGTTTGACCTCACCGACGAAGATGGCCACGACACCGTGGTGCGCGAGACCCTTAATGACGAAGGTATCAAAGTGCTCCAACGCATCTCGCTGCACGAAATTTTCGAATCGACGGAGATGACCAAGCTCGTCCGCGAAATCGCCGGCTTGGGCATGGACATCCAGCAATTCTCCAAAACCGAAGAGCCCCGCTATCAGATCATTGAAAACAAGGGCGATGAGAAAAAGGAAACGATCATCGAGTTGCACTCCATCATTGAGCTGATTGAAAACATCCGCGCCAGCGGACGCCGCGGCCTCAGTATCCAGCGCTATAAAGGTCTGGGTGAGATGAACCCGAAGCAGCTCTATGAAACCACGATGGACCCGAAGACCCGACGCCTGCTCAAGGTCAACATCGCCGATGCCGCCGTGGCCGACGGTATCTTCTCCATGCTGATGGGCGAAGACGTCCCCAGCCGCCGCGCCTTCATCGAAGATAACGCCTTAAACGTCTCGTACCTCGACGTCTAAGGAGTGAAAGTGGGAGTGAGAGTGAAAGTGTTTACAAAAAACCAACCTATATCGCACAAATACTTCAAAACCGTAGCGACTGGCTTTAGGCCAGGAATCGACCAGGTTCACATGACCCGCCCCGCCCGAATCGCGGCATAAAGCCGCTCGCTACAAAAACAATACCACGTATCCCGCATCACGTATCCCGTATCCCGTATCCCGCATCACGTATCCCGCATCACGTATCACGCACCTCGTATCCCGGATCACACATCACCTTAAAACACAATGTCAGACAATCCCATAGACTCGCACAACCCGGAGCATACCCGCCCGGAGGTTACTTCAATCATCGATATTATGCAGACGGCTTACATCGATTATTCGATGTCGGTCATCGTCAGTCGTGCCCTGCCCGATGCCCGCGACGGGCTCAAGCCGGTGCAGCGCCGGATTCTCTACGCCATGTTGCGCGAAGGCTTGCTGCACAACCGCCCTTTCGACAAGTGCGCCGGTGTGGTCGGGGAAGTGCTGAAGAATTACCACCCGCACGGCGACAGCTCCGTCTATGACACCCTTGTTCGCCTCGCCCAGCACTGGGTCATGCGCTACCCGCTGATCGTCCCGCAGGGTAACTTTGGCTCGATCGATGGTGACTCCGCCGCTGCTTATCGTTATACCGAGTGTAAGCTGGAGAACATCGCCGAAGACCTGCTCAAGGATATCGACGAAGACACCGTCGACTTCGTGCCCAACTACAAGGAGAGCTCGACCGAGCCCTCCGTCCTGCCGGCCGCCCTGCCCAACCTGCTGATGAACGGCTCGACCGGTATCGCCGTCGGTATGACGACTAACATCCCGCCCCACAACCTGGGCGAGATCATCGATGCCACCATCGCGATCATCGAAGACCCGAAGATCGAGCTGGATGCCTTGATTCAACACATCCCCGGCCCCGACTTTCCCGGTGGCGGCTACATCCATGGCAAGTCGGGCATCGACAGCTACCTCAAGACCGGACGCGGTATCGTGCGCACCCGGGGCATCGCCGAGGTGGTCGAAAACAAGGGCAAGGAAGAGATCATCATCTCCGCCATCCCTTACAATGTGAACCGCGCTTCCCTCGTCATCCGCATCGCCGACCTGATCAAGGAAAAGGCCATCGACGGCATCTCCGACCTGCGCGACGAGTCGACCGAGACCACCCGCATCGTCATCGAGCTCAAGCGCGGCGCCATCCCCCGCGTTATCATTAACCAACTCTATAAGAGCACTCCGCTGGAGAGCTCCTTCGGGGTCATCCTGCTGGCACTCGACAACCGTCGCCCCAAGCAGATGAACATCAAAGAGATGCTCACCTGCTACATCGACCACCGCCGCGAGGTCGTCTATCGCCGCACCGCCTTCCGCCTGCGCAAGGCCGAGGCCCGCGCCCACATTCTGGAGGGCTACAAGATCGCCCTCGATAACCTGGATGACTTTGTCAAAATCATCCGCGCCTCGAAGAACCGCGACGAGGCCAAGGTTGCGCTGATGGCCAAGTATCCGCTGACCGAAATTCAGACCAACGCCATTCTCGAACTACGCCTCTACCAACTGACCGGCCTCGAACGCGGCAAGATCGAAGAAGAATACCTCGCCCTGATGGCCGTCATCGAAGAACTCCGCTCGATTCTCGAAAACGAGCCGAAGCTGCTGGCCGTGATCAAGGAAGAACTTGGCGACATGAAGGCGAAATACGGCAACCCCCGCCGCTCGCAAATCCTCGCTATCGACGGCGACCTCTCGATGGAAGACATCATCCCCAACGAGGGCTGCATGATCACCGTCACCCACAAGGGCTTCATGAAGCGCACCTCGCTGGATGAATATCGCTCGCAAAAACGCGGCGGCAAGGGCGTGATCGGCTCGGGGCAATACGATGAGGACTTCGTCGAACACCTCTTCACCGCCTCAACCCACGACTTCATCATGTTCTTCATGAACAACGGCCGCGTCTATGTCGAGAAGGTCTACCACATCCCGGAAGGCTCCCGCACCGCCAAGGGCCGCGCCATCGCCAACATCCTGGAGCTACAGGAGGGCGAGAAGATCGCCGCCATGATTTGCGTCAAGGAATTTGCCGAATCCGAGCAGCGCATCGTGCTGGCCACCGAAAAAGGCGTGACCAAGAAAACCCTCCTCTCCGACTATAAGAACTACCGCAAGGGCGGCCTGATCGGTATCAATATCGATGAAGGCGACAAGCTCATCGGCGCTCGCATGACCAACGGTAACGACGACATTCTACTCGTCACCAGTAACGCTCAATCGATTCGTTTCAACGAATCCGACCTGCGTGATCAGGGCCGCGCCACCCGCGGCGTCCGTGGCATCAAGCTTAAGAGCGAGAACGACAAAGTCGTGGCCATCGAAATCGTCCACACTCTCAAGGAGGGCGAAGATGCCGAAACCCAGCAAAAGCTCCTCATCGCCGGAGCCAATGGCCTGGGCAAGCGCACTTCATTCGACGACTACCGTCTGCAATCGCGCGGCGGCTCGGGCATCATCGCGATCAAGTCCGACAAGGTGATCGGCGCGCTCAGCGTGACCGACGATGACGAGATCATGATGTTCACCAAGAAGGGCCAGGCCGTGCGCAGTCCGATCAAGGATGTCCGCATCACCGGTCGTGCCGCCAGCGGGGTCAAACTCGTCAACCTCTCCGATAAAGACGCCCTGATCGGCATCAGCAAAGTCATCGCCACCGAAGAAGACCAATCCGGTGAAGGCGAGGAAGGCAGCGAAAGCGAAGTCATTGACCTAGTCGACGAGTAATCAATCGTGGCGTGTCCGCTCGCGGACGCCTGTGCCCGCTCAGCAACCCGCAGAAAAACCAACATCGCCGCAGGCGCTCGCAAGCGAGCACGCCACGAACTAAGGCCCCGTGGCGTGTCCGCTCGCGGACGCCCTACGCCTGCTCAGCCACAAACGCCCGCAGAGCCATTACAGCCTGTGCGCGGTGGCTTAGCTTCGCTTTGACCGACTCGCCCAACTCGGCGAAGCTTGCCTCGTGGCCATCCGGAATAAAGACCGGATCGTAGCCGAAGCCGGACGCGCCGTTCGCTACGTCTGCAATGCGTCCTTCACAGCTGCCCGCAAAGCTGAACTCACGCCCAACGGGATCGATCAAGCAGAGCACACAACGAAAGCGCCCACTCCGCCGGGGCGGCTCAACTGAATCCAGCGCAGTCAATAACTTCGCCACATTCTCCGCATCACTGGCCGACTCCCCGGCATAGCGGGCCGAATAAATTCCGGGTGCACCACCCAGCGCATCGACTTCCAGCCCGGAATCGTCCGCCAGAATCCAGGCATCCGCTGGAGCCAAGGCTCGCAAAGCGCGCGCCTTGATGGCGGCGTTGGCTGCAAAACTGTCCCCATCCTCCACCACCTCGGGCATGCCACCACAGCTCCAGGCTGAGCACAGCTCAAAGCCACCAGCACCGAGCAGCGTTTGAAACTCCTCAACCTTGTGCGCATTTCCAGTCGCGACGATCATTTGCTTCATAAATCAATAAACCCCCGCGTCAGCCGATCCTGACCGAAATTTTCCAGCTGCAGATCCCGCAATCGAAAGGCCGCCTCCATCGACTGCGTCTCACGCCGCGAGCCGATGCCCACCGCAGCCGAATCACAGATAAACTTGGGTGCCTGATACACAAAGCAGTAATCCGCCAAACCACCTTCGAGCAGCGCCGTAGCCAACCCTGGGCCCGTCTCCACATAGACCCCAAAGATGCCCGCTTCGGCACAACGCTGCCGGAAAGCACCCCAGTCGAAGGAGCCCTCGTGCCCGGCCAGACACCAAAGGCGCAGCCCGAGTGCTTCCGCGCGCGCTTTCGCAGCATCCGGAGCACTTTCCAAACAAACAAGGATCGTCCGGGCGGAATCTGCATCGGTATAGAGCCCAGGCAGCGGCTTGATCGCCAGCGTGCGCAGGGAACGGTCAAAAACGATACGGATCGGGCACCAGACCGTATCCTGCCAGCGTGCAGTCAGGCGGGGGTCGTCTGCTTCGACTGTGCCCGCCCCCACCGCGATGGCAGGGAAATAACGCCGCCAGCGCATGACATCGGCCCGGGCCAGCTCACCCGTCACCCATTTGGAATGCCCCGAGGCCGCAGCAAATTTACCGTCCAGGGTGAGCGCCATTTTGACCGCTATCAGTGGCGTTTGCAGAGTGATCCAGTGATTGAAGATAAGATTCAAATCCGTGCACTCAGCGGCCAGCACCCCCTCGACCACTTCGATTCCAGCCGCCCGGAGGATCGATAGCCCACGCCCGGCATGCGCCGGATTGGGATCGTGCGCACCCACCACGACGCGCTTGAAGCCCGCCTCAATGATTGCCTGCGTGCAAGCACCAGTGCGACCGCAGGTACTGCAAGGCTCCAGGGTCACATAGAGACATGCGTCCGGCAGAGGTGCCCGGCCCAGCGCTTTCAAAGCAGCCACCTCGGCGTGCGCCTGCCCCGCTGCCGCATGCCAGCCCTCGGCCACGATTTGATCGCCCTCCACGATGACTGCACCCACCATCGGGTTCGGATGCGTCTGCCCCCAAGCTCGACGCGCCAACTCCAGGGCGCGAGCAATGTAGCTCCGGTCCGCTGGAGCCGCCTCGCTCATGCTTGGACGAAGGGGTTCTCCGTCTTCTCCTGAACGACTGAAGTGGACGGCCCATGGCCCGGATAAATCGTCGTCGCATCCGGCAGCGAATAAACCTGTGTTTTGATCGAGCGTTCCAAGACAGCGAAGTCCCCACCCGGCAAGTCGTAGCGCCCCACACTACCGGCGAAGATAACATCGCCGACAAAAGCAGCCGATTCGCTTTCCACATAAATCAAAATATTCCCCGGGCAGTGCCCCGGCACATGGCGGATCTCCATCTGCGTGTTGAGCAACTGCAAAACTTCACCCGCGCGCACCCAATGATTGATCGGCACCGGCTGAAATTCCAGCCCCGGCATGGCGTAGCTGGCCATCTTCGAGGGGCTGGCAAACATCTCCGCATCGTCCTGATGACCATAGGTCGGAATGCCCGCTGCAGCGAACTGGTAGCCATCCAAAATATGATCCCAGTGCCCGTGCGTTAAAATAAGCGCCTCAATCGTGCACCCGTGCTTCTGCGCCACTCCGGTCGCCCACTCGTAGGCCTCCGCAGGCGCATCGATAATGATGCACTGCTTCAGATCTGTATCGATCAGCGCAAAAGCATTGGTTCCAATCGGCGGGAGTTCTTGAGATTCGATAAGCATAAGCCCTGGGATAATGCAGTATCTGCCTCCTATATTCAACCCGGAACTACAAGAAGAATGAGGTGATTAGGATTATGAGTAGGATTAAGATTAAGAGGAAGAAGTTTGGTCCCCAATCCTAATCATACCCCAAATCCTACTCCTACTCCTAATCCTAATCCTAATCCTAATCATTCAAACATTGACTCCCGGGACGTAGCCAACTGACTGATGCAACTTCAAATAAGTTTTTTCGTAACTTTGAGAGAAAAAATCCAGCATCACTTTGATGTTCTTTTCGTACTCGTTCCGCTCGTTGAAAAAAACCCTTTCGTCGTGATCTTATCACCCAAACCGGATTTACTCGAAGAAGCACTCTTCGCACCTCCAGACTGACAGCCAACGAGACAGAACAAAAATAGCGGAAAGACTAGTAAATATTTCTTCATGCTTTAGGATCACTCAGCAGAGACTACATGTTTGCGAGGATCCATGCTGGTTCCATCGGCTAAGATAAGCTTAGTGAAAATAACCTTAGACGAAACCATATGGCGTTCAGTATTCAGTGCAACGCTGAATTCAGCCTCCTTATCAGCATCCAAACTGAAATCGGAAGAATCCGAACTTTTAGCGCCATGTTTTGAGGGCTGTAGGATCCAAGCCGACTTCTGGCCCACAACCCGCCCTTCGGCATCCATCGCAAACACCCACGCTTTAGCGGTTTGAATAGGCTGGGAGAAAGTGTTTTTTGCAGCAAGAGTGACTACTGCCTTATTCGGGCTGCTTGCTTCCGACGCGGCAAGAGACACCTCCAGATTGGCGAAAATCGGAGAGGTGTAGAAGAGGGTCAGTAAAAGTGCGATGTGTATTTTCATTTTATGACCTTTTTACGGGTGATCTACTCGGACGAGTGCCATGAGTAGGTTATGATTACAGGGCTTTCAAGCCTAATAGGTCTGCTCCTGCCGCAGCCTGAGAATTTTGGGCAGAAACAAATCTGAATTTATCAAAGCAAAATAAGTCAAAAGCTAACTCCGGCTACGCGTTGGACTTCCTCGATAGAGTATTTTCGCGAAAATAAGTCGCTCACAGAGAACAATTCTACGATTACAGATTTCTCCGCTAAATAAAAGCCTTCATCGAAGGCCCGGATTTGGAAATGCTGTAAATACTGGTCAAGCAAATCAAAACTAAACCGCTCTCGTTTCATCCTTCGCCCATATTGTACCACATCTTCAAATTCATAAGGCGCACCAGACTGATCAAATGACCAGTGCTCCCCGTCATGAGTTAACGCTATTGTTCGAAGATAATTCAAATGTTGCTTGGGTTGAAGTGGTCCAAAGGTCTCAAAAATGCACGCGTAATGACATTGCCCTAGGCCTGGGTCAGCCACAACTCTAACTCCCCCGCAACTGAGAACATTAGATGCATGCATGACATCGCCCGCGATATCAGCTCCCCTGAACGTGTTGTCGAAAACGGCCGTCCAACGTGAGTGGGTGGGAACAAAAATGTACTTAGTTTTAAACTCTCGCAAAGGTTCTAATTTCTTTAGCGCCTGAACAAGCGCCCCTTGAGGTTTACGCTTTTTGACCAATATGGCTGGGCTTAATGATTTTCTCCAATGAACGAAGAAATCAACCAATTCATCCAGAGGAAATTCAATAAATCCTATACACGACGTAACAGGGTATAAGCGTCCATCAAAAAGTGTCTTCATATAAATATCATTCTTTATCTGGATTTTTCCCCCACACAGCCACCGATTTTTCCATTCGGTGAAAACGAATTAAACCTACGACAATCAATCCCAGGGTCCCTAATGCATATAGAACAAGCCCCTTTGCAAAAAACAAAGTCACGCAACCTGCAACGATAGCGAAATCCATAGTCAACGTTTTGGCCGCTAAAGCGATCCGAGAGCGAAACACTTTTTTTCGAATCTCGCTCGAAGATTCGACCAAGGCCCAAGAAAAAATAAAAAGCAAAGCACTCAAAAGGAGAAACCATTCATTTTCTGTAAAAAATGCGAAGATAAAACAAATCATTGACAGAATGACCAAGCATACAAAGGAAATAACGCTGCCTCGAAGATAATAGTTCATTCGGTTATTTCCATCAAAATCCGGCACTTACTTACCGCCCGATAGACTATTTGGAGTCGTCACATATATAGTAAGCACGACCACTAACATCGTAGCAATTGAAAGTAGCAATTGGTCGAATGACAACAGAAGAAGCAAAACTCCCCCAAAGCGACATAAGAGATCACAAACAAAACTGTGAATCCTCTTAAAACATGAAGATGAGGCCAAGCTATATTTAAGAGGGTGCGCCATCGGCACATACGTAATACAGATGAAAATTGTCGATAAGACTAGCAATGCCCACTGACTTAAACCCGCGTTTTCGTAAATTGAAAACGCGACAAGCAATGGCATGAATGCATATAAAACACAGAAAATATACCTCATATTAAGGACGTGGCTTGGGGTTATTCCCTGAAACGGAATCTGCACTAATCCATTTATCTTGAAACAGATTTGCGATAGTCTTGGAGCCTCGACCGAAAAAGACCGCCTCAGTTTGCCGTTCTTTTCGTACTCGTTGCACTCGTTGAAAGAAAACCTTTCGTCGTGATCTTGTCACCCAAGCCGGATTTACTCGAAGAAGCACTCTTAGCCCCTCCCGACTGACAGCCAACCAGACAAAACAAAAACAGCGGAAGGACTAGTAAATATTTCTTCATGCTTCGGATCACTCGGCAGAGACCACATGTTTGCGAGGGTCCACGCTGGTTCCATCGGCTAAAATGAGCTTAGTGAAGATCACCTTAGACGAAACCATATGGCGTTCAGTATCCAGCGCAATGTTAAATTCAGCCTCCTTATCAGCATCCAAACCGAAATCGGGAGAATCCGGACTTTTAACGTCATCTTTTGAGGGCTGTATGATCCAAGCCGACTTCTGGCCCACAACCCGCCCTTCGGCATCCATCGCAAACACC
>REBV01000085.1 GCA_007692545.1 Puniceicoccaceae bacterium | reverse complement strand
CGGGACGAAGTCCGGCGAAGCTCGGAGAGCGAAGACGGATGCGGGATATGGGATACGGGATATGAGGCAAGGAAGAACTGTACAGCACTGACGACAATTATTTGTGCGGCCATGCAATAAGGCACCTTAGGCTCTGTCGGCAGCTCCTTTAAGCCTCAACCCACGCTTGACCTTCTCTCCACCGCCTTATGCCATACCCCCATGTCAAACAAGGTCGCAGTCATTGATGTCGGGAGCAACTCGATCAAGCTACTCGTGGCCTGTGCCGGAGAGCGCCCGGGCAGCTTGCAGGCGCTCTTTGGCGAGACGCTCGAGACCCGCATCAGCACCGGCATCAGCCGTGAGCTGCCCAGCCTCAGCCAGGCGGCGATCACCGCCGGCACGGCCGCCATTGTCGAGCTGCTGGCCATGGCACGAAACTACCATCCCGCGCAGACCGCGATTGTCGCGACCAGCGCGGTGCGCGATGCCCTCAACGGAAGCGACTTCATCCAATCTGTCGAGGCAGCCACCGGCCACAGCCTGCGCATTCTCAGCGGCACCGAGGAAGCGACCTACATTGGCCGGGGCCTGAGCTGCGATCCGGCCATTGCCGGGGTGGCCAACTTCATTCAGACCGATATCGGCGGTGGCAGCCTCGAGCTCATCCGCTTCGAACAAAACCATATCCAGCAAGCCATCTCGCTACAGCTGGGCGCAGTCCGCCTCAGCGAGCAGTTCATCCAGGACCCCGCAGCTCCCCTTTCGGCCACAGCGGAAGCGGCCCTGCGCCAGCACGTCACCGCACAACTCGCGGCCAGCGCTTTCGACTTCGGACCCGCCGAATGGCCCCTGGTCGCCACCGGTGGTGCCTATACCGTGAGCCGCGCCGTGCTCGCCGCTCAGGCGGGCCTGCCCATCGACGCCTCATCCCCCCACCTCGCGCGCCACACCCTCGATGCGCTCCGCCAGCAACTGGGAGCACTGCCACTCCACCAGCGCTTGAGCATCCCCCACCTGCCCGCCGCCCGCGCCGATATACTGCCCACCGCCCTGGTCACCATCGATGCCCTGCTCGAATACGCTGGCCGCAGCGAGCTGACCCACTCATTCTACAACCTTCGCTACGGCATCGCCGCCGATCTGCTTGAAATTCCTTAATTGCCGGCAAGGAATTAAGGGTCTTCTCCCGCAACGGCAGGATACGCCCGCTCAAGACCCGCTCTACCAAGCCGCACACCCGAACACTCGTCAGCCATGGCCAAACTCTATTTTTACTACTCCGCAATGAATGCGGGCAAGAGCACCATCCTCCTGCAGTCCAGCCACAACTACCACGAGCGGGGCATGCGCACACTGCTACTCACCCCGGCCATCGACCAACGCGCCGGCACCGGCAAGATCGCCTCACGCATCGGGCTCTGCAAAGACGCCTTGCCCATTGCCGAAAACGATGATTTGCAGGCGCTGGTCATCCAGACCCACCAGGCGGAGCCCATCGCCTGCGTACTGATCGACGAGGCCCAGTTCCTCAGCGCCGTGCAGGTCCGGCAACTCGCCGCCGTGGCCGACCAGGCGGGCATCCCTGTGCTCTGCTACGGCCTGCGCACCGACTTCCAGGGGCAGCTCTTTCCCGGCAGTGCCGCCCTGCTCGGCTGGGCCGATAACCTGATCGAGCTGAAAACCATCTGCCACTGCGGGCGAAAAGCCACCATGAACCTCCGCACCGATCCTCAGGGCCGCGCCATCAAAGAGGGCGCCCAGGTCGACATCGGAGGCAACGAACGCTATGTCGCCATGTGCCGCAAACACTTCACCGAGGCCATGGCTTAAGCCACTTTTTTTATGAACGAATACGAACTCCTCGACAGCGGCCACGGGCGCAAGCTGGAACGCTTCGGCAAAATCACCCTCGACCGCCCCTGCGCCCAAGCCGTTTGGAACCCGAGCCAGCCCGACCGCTGGAAACAGGCCGACGCCTTTTTCACCCGTAAGCAAGGGCTGGAATGGCGCGGCCGCGATCAACTGCCCAACTCATGGATTGCGCAGGTCAATGGCGTGCGCATGAAGCTCTCGACCACCGACTTCGGCCACCTAGGGGTCTTCCCGGAAACCCGCGAAATGTGGGACTGGATCCGGCAGACCCTGACCACCGCGACCCGGCAACGCAGCGAGCCGCTCCACTTCCTCAACCTCTTCGCCTACTCCGGCGGCGCCACCCTCGCTGCCGCCCAGGGTGGTGCGCATTGCTGCCACGTCGATGCGTCCAAGGGCATGGTCCAGTGGGCCCGCGAAAATGCCGAGCTCAACGGCCTCAAAGAACACCCGATCCGCTGGATCGTGGACGACGTCAACAAATTCCTCACCCGCGAGATCAAGCGGGGCCGCCGCTACGATGCCATCCTGCTCGACCCGCCCTCCTTCGGCCGGGGCAAGGGCGGCGAACTCTATAAAATCGAGCACGCCCTGCTCGAAACCCTGCAACTGGTCAAAAAGGTCCTCAGCCAACAACCCTGCTTCCTCTACCTGACCAGCCACACCCCCGGATTTACGCCCATCGTACTCAAAAACCTCATCCAGCAGCTGCTCGACCAAGGCCAGCTCGACTCCGGCGAGATGCTCCTGACCGGTGCAGGCAGCGCTTTCCCGGTGCCCAGTGGGACCTGGGCCCGCTGGCAGGCCTGATCCTCCCACCCGATGTCCACCTTTCAATCACTCGGGCTCCCGCAGCCGATCGCCAGCCAGCTGGCCCGCCTCCAAATCCTGCAGCCGTCAGACATACAGCGGCAGGCCTACCAACCCCTCAGCCAAGGCCGCGATGCCTGGCTGAGCGCGCCCACCGGCAGCGGGAAGACTCTGGCCTACCTCCTCCCCCTGGTCGCTAAAATGGACCTCAGCACGACCGAGCTGCAGGTCGCCGTGCTCGCCCCCACGCAAGAACTGGCGGTCCAAATACACGACTGCCTCCGCCAGCTGGATGCCAGCGGAGCACTCGGCCTGCGCAGCCAGCTCCTGATCGGCAACGCCTCCAGCAAACGGCAGAAAGAAAAGCTCAAACAAAAACCACAGATCGTGGTGGGCTCCTGTGGACGCATGCTCGAACTCGGCCGGAGCGGCAAACTCAAGCTTCACAAATGTCAGGCGGTCTGTATCGACGAGTCCGATACATTGCTGGCAGTGGATCAGATCGACGACCTCCAAGCCTTCCTCAAAATGACCCCGCGCGATCGACAACTCGTCTTCGCCTCAGCCACCGAGAAGGGCGATGCCTTTCACATCGCTGAATCCCTGGGCCGCCAGCTTGAATGGATTCGCGGAGAAGCCATCGAGTCCGGCAGCGGGATTGAGCACTGCTATATCGAATCCAGCTTCCACCGCAAGCCCGACGCCCTCATCCAATTCCTGCAAAGCGAGCAACCGGCAAAAGCCCTCGTCTTCACCCACCGCAATGCCACCGCTGAAGACCTCGGCCAGGCCCTGGAGCAAGCATCCATCCCCCACAGCGTCTGGCACGGCGGCATGAGCAAATTTGAGCGGCAGCGCGCACTCACCCAGTTCCGCACCGGCAGTGCTCCCGTATTGATCGCCTCCGATGTAGCCGCCCGCGGCATGGACATCAAAGGCCTCAGCCACGTCATCAACTTCGACCTACCCACCCTCTCCGACGACTACCTGCACCGCGTCGGCCGCACCGGCCGCATGGGCGCATCCGGCCGCGCCATCTCCATCATCACCGCAGAAGACCACAAGCTCATCCAGCGCTACGAACGCGACCTACAGATCCGCATCCAGGAACGACTCTAACCCCGGAGAGTGTGTGTCCCCACACACTTTGGTGAATCGCCCCGTGCCAATCGCTAACACTTCAGGGTTGGGTCGGGACAGTACGGTTCCGCAAAAAAATACCGGAGACAACCCGACTACTGCCTGTAAAATCCGAATAATTTGATGTTACGGCCTGCTAGGCCGCGCCGAACTCGTCCTTAAAGAACTTTTCGTCCGCCAAACTTTCGATCAGGTGCTGTGCGGTGGGACTGTCGTCTCCAAAGTTTTTAAGATCTTCTTCAGTCAGTATTTCTCGCTGAGTCAGTGCCATCGAGTTGCGGATGATTCGCACTAGACTCGAGTAGCTCATCTCGGCGCATTGTGCTTCGAGGTAATCGATTGAGGCCCGGCTCAGGGTGCGCGTAAGGAGGAAAGGGTGTGCCGTGCGCAAAGTGGTGAAGACCGACTGCGCGATGAGGCTGACGTCGTCCTTGCGATCACCAAAGCTCGGCAGCTCGACGACTTCGCCAAGCTCGCGGAATTTTTTGATTAAGGCCTTAACCTCTGCTTCGAGATAAACATCCGAATCGTCGACATGCCCGAGAATAAAGCATGGCGTAGGCTTCTCAGCCTCTGCCGGAGTGAGTTGCCCCAGATACTCATTCAGGCGCGCCACAGTCAGTGCCCCCAGCTCATACGAGAGCCCCAGGTAGCAATACTGGGTCGAATCCCTGGTGCAGAGACGGCGCTTGATTTCGTCGATCTCCACCCGCATCGGATCTGCAATGTGCAAGGGGCTTTGATCGCCATTTGTTCGAAAGTTCAATTCCCTGGCTGCCAGCTCAAAGTCAGCACCATCCTCGCCGGAGATAAAAA
This sequence comes from Puniceicoccaceae bacterium, assembly GCA_007692545.1. Lineage (GTDB taxonomy): Bacteria > Verrucomicrobiota > Verrucomicrobiia > Opitutales > Coraliomargaritaceae > Thalassobacterium. Next base: position 710 of record REBV01000085.1, on the reverse strand, counting down.
TAAACTTGGGCCGCTTGGCGAGCTCCACGATTTGCGCCAGAATCAGCTGCATGCTTGAACTCTTCGCCGTCAGGTAGCGGGAGACGGTAAAGGGCGTCGCGGCACCCGACTCAGCGCTCCTGTTTGCGGCAGCGCTGCGGCGGGCGGGAGCTTTTTTGCGGGCAGCTTTCTTTTTCTTCACCGCGAGTGCATCCACCTCGTGGAGAACTTTTTTGAGCCGCGCAGCAGTCTTGCGAATATCGGAAGAGAAAACGAGGTAATGTTGGGCGCCTTTCGGGCAGTTTAGTTGGTCCGCGCCCTCGTTCATTTGCTCGAAAGCGATCAGATTCGTCTTCTTGGACCCGAATTGGAGTGCTTCAAAAGCCATCAGGCTGGGTTCCAGCGCCAAATCGTAGAAAACCTTATCCGTTTTCCTAAACTTAGGCAACATGGTGATCAATGTCTCCAAGTCGTCAAAAAAAGAGAACGGCTGTTGGCCCCCCTCTAAAAGACGGGATAGCTGCTCGACCAGCTGTTGGTTGTTCGTGAGTATGTAGATGCTCATATCCGAAGCTTTGGGGTTGGGGTTGGGGTTGGAGGTAAGCATGAAGGTCAAAAAAACGTCAAAATGCAAACTATTTTTGTCAAGTATTGACCCGTCACCCGTTGACCCGTCGGGTCGAGGTCGTGCGGCCGATTGCTCGACCGCACTCCTACAGACCCGTGCGAGC
>REBV01000318.1 GCA_007692545.1 Puniceicoccaceae bacterium | reverse complement strand
TACTTTACGCAGGAATAGGGCAATGGAAAGGATGGTGCCGATGTAGATGGCGGTATCGAGCGCGAAGACCAGCCCGACGAAGAGGGTTGTGAAAAAGACGATAGCATCCGAGCGGGTGGAGCGGGATACGACGCGGATATTGTGTCGATTTATGAGGGTGAGGCCGATGCTGATCACCAAGACGGCCAAGGCTGGTTTTGGAATATAGCCGATGAAGTTGCCTAAGACGATGAAAAGGGCGAGGACTATAAGCCCAGCGTAGAAATTGCTGAATGGCGATGCGGCCTTGCTGTTGCAGTTCAATGAGGAGCGTGTCAATGAAGCAGAAGCAGCCATGCCACCAGAGAAGGCGCTGGCGATATTGCCAAGGCCAAGTCCAAAAATTTCCTGATTGGTATTCAGTCGGTCACCTGCCCGCGCAGCAAGGGATTTGCCTATGGAGCAAGACTCCAGGGTGATGAGGAAGGCGAGGGCGAGCGAGGGGAGCAAAAGTTGATTCCAAAGGTCGAAGTCCGTAGGGAAGCTCGCTGGTGCCCAACCCGCCAAAGTGACCGCGCTGAGAGTTTCTACGGGATAGCCCAGGTGGCTCATCAAGCTCGAGATCAGCGCCATCACAACCAGAGTAATGGCAACGTTGGGTAAGGTGCGGAAGCGACGGGTCAGCACAAAGTAAATCGCGGCCGTGATGAGGGCGAGGATCAGGGACGGGAAATGGGTGCTCGGAATTTGGCCGATCGTGCCACTGACGACTCCGTAAAAAGAGGAAGCTTGGGGGATTTCAAAGCCGAGTACGTTTTTGATCTGATTCGCAATAATCAGGAGGGCGGCCCCGGTAATGTAGCCCGTGATCACCGTCTTGGAGACATATTGCACAACCCGTGCAACCCGTAGATAACCACCGATGACCAGGAATATACCGGTCAGTAAGACAAGCGCGGGTAAAGCCACGACGGCCATTGCCTCTGGCATTTGAAGGCCAAGGAAGGTACTCAGAATGAGCACGGCGGTGGCGTTCGAGGGGCCGTAGGAATTAAACCGGGAACTTCCGAATAGGGAGGCAATGATGGATGCCGCAATAAATGAAATAATGCCATACTGGATTGGGAGTCCGGCGATCAGGGCATAAGCCATACCTTGTGGGAAGGCGAGCAGGGCGACGTTTAAGCCGCTGCTCAAATCGGTTCGCATGGCGGCTACCGTGTACCCGCGCAGGTAGTGGCGAGCGGGAAACAGATCAATGTGGTTTTGCTCGGAGACAAAGCGGACGGCGCTCCGAAACCTGGATTTGATTTTTAACGCTGCCATGACCTAAGCGTTGGCTGAGTTGGCAGATGGATCGGCAAATTTCGTGGGATGAAGCTTAGCCAAGATTAATGGGTGCAGCTCTGCGGCCGCCGCAATGAGAGATCGCCCACTGCCGGCGGGCCCGCCAGTCCAATCGCTTACGGTGATGCCTGCTCCAGCGAGGATCGGGAGCAAGGCTGCCTTATCCCAATGTTCGAGAATCGGGTCGATCATGATGTCGGCAAAGCCCGCAACCAAAAGCAAGTACCCGTAGGCGTCGCCCCAGGTACGGTACAGCTTGACGGCGGAGATTAGACCATCCCAATCGGCATCGTCTTGGTACAGGCAGGGCTGGCGGGCGTCCGTGGTGAGCAGGGTCGCTTGAGCCAAGCTCGAACAACTGCGGGCTTTTGCAGGCACACCGTTGTATCGAGTGGTCTGGCCATCGCTTGAAACCAGTTGATCGAGAATTGGCTGGAAAATAACCCCGATGATCGGAGTACCTTCGTATTCCAAAGCAAGGAGAGTGGTAAAAAGGGGGACGCCCGTGATGAACGACTTTGTTCCGTCAATGGGATCGATCACCCAGCGAAAGGGCGAGGCTCCGTTTGCTGGCTTGTCGCTCATTTCCTCCCCTAGAATGGCGTGCTCGGGGAATTGCTCGATGATGCGTGTGCGGATGAGGGCTTCCGCACCTGTGTCTGCCTCGGTAAGGGGGGACCGGTCGGATTTTTCCGCAACGGTGAGCCCTCGCTTTGCAAAGTGGGGCCGAATAAAGTCGCCGGCTTCGCGCACAACGTTACAGGCAAATTCCAAATAGACTTGGCGCTCACTTACAGTAGGAAGATTCACCAGACCAAAATGCTCCGATGGAAACAAAAAGGTCAACGCTCCATCCGCGTTAATTTTGCAAAAATGGCCTTAAAGGGGGCTGTCTTCAAGCTTCGTAAAGAAGCACTGGCCTATCAGATGTTTGCTGTAGTGGTAGCCGAATTCGGAAGGTTGTTCCGGTTTCCGGGCTAGAGTTGAAGCTGATTTTCCCCTCGTGTGCCTCGATGATCGACTTTGTGATCGCTGAACCAAGGCCAGTGCCACCTTGCTTTCGAAAGGTAACGAAGGGCTCAAAAAACCGGTCGATGATTGCTTCGGGTATGCCCGGTCCGGTGTCAGAAAGCACAAAAAGGACTTCTTCACCGTCGACACACCCGCTCAACTCAATACTTCCTGGTTGCTTCGTTTGCAGGATCGCTTCGACGGCGTTGGAAAGCAGGTTTTGCAGGGCGCGGATCAACTTGTTTAAATCTCCGTCGAATTCGCCTTCTTCAAAGTTAAAATGGATCATAACGCCCTCTTTTTTGAAAAGATGGGCACAGCTTTCTTCCAAAGCCCGGGAAAATCCGGAGAGCGTGAGCTGGCGCATGTCGAGGGTTTCACCGCCCTTTGAAAAAGCGATGATGTCGTTCATCATCGAAGTCATGCGGTCGAGTTGGACGTCGATAGTGTTGCAGAAACGGGTAATGTCGTCGGGGTTTGCCGCTTTCTTTCGGATCAAATGCGTTGCCATATTGATCAGAGAGAAAGGGTTACGGAAGTCGTGCAAGACTGAGGACATCATCATACCAACGAGGGCGAGCTTCTCCTGCTTTTCAATTTCGGTGATATAGTGATGGGTCGTGCTCTGAAGGTGCCGAATAACGCTGGAAAGAATGTTGCCAAGCGGGTCATTCGCTCTGGTGAGAAGGGATTCGACCAATGGAGCGGGGACGCGGGCAACTCTGGTTTTTCCTTCAGCGCGTGCGGTCAGTGAGCGGCGCTCTTGAGTCAGGATACCGATCTCTCCAAAATAGCTGCCAGCCAGCGAACTGCTAACGACTTGCTCGGGCTGCTCATCTTCCCGCTTCTTGCAGAAGGCAACAGAGCCGGAAAGGATCAGGTAAATGGCGTCTGAGGGTGAATTCTCTTCAAAGATGACTTCCTCTGGGGCGAAGGTGATCTCCTCGACATCTTTGGCGAGTCGAGCTTTTTGCTCGGCAGAGAGATTTCCGAAAAAAGGATGGTCTTCAAGATTCATTCTGAACGTAAAACATGAAATTTAAGATTCTGACAAAAGGTGCTTGAGCGCTGATGATAGCGTTTAATCGGCATTCGATTCGGCTGATGATTGTTTTTGGGCAGCGCGGTCCATTTGGTCGCGCAAGCGGAGGGCTTCGCGGCGTCGATTGTTAATGGACCTGACGGTGTAACCGGTCGCAGTGATACGTCCGCCGGCCTCGTAAATGGCATCTTCCAGCTCGATTTGCCGGGCAAGAGCGGCCTCCCTCTCGGCCTGCGCTTTTAGGAGGCTTGCCGCAACGGCTGCTTGGCGCTCTGCGCGCTCTCTTTCTGCGGTAGCGATTGCCTCGGCCTCCGCTGCGGCCTCTGCTGCTTCAGCTTCTGCTTCGTCGGCCTCGCTTTGACGGCGGATTGCCTCCCGGCGGGTTGCTAGGGCAGCCTGCTCTTCCTCTAGCTCGGCCAATCGCTTTTGCAGGGCCTCGGCCTGCGCTTCAGCGGCTTGGCGGGCGGCATCTTCGCGAGCCAACCGTTCATTTAGTTCGACCAGTCGCGCTGCCTCGGCCTCTGCGCGCCTAGCCTCTTCCGCCGCCAACATGGCGGCTGCCTCCCTTTCTGCTGCTTCCCTCCGAATGGCTTCCTCCTCCGCGACGACCGCCGCCGCCGCTGCATCGGCTTCTACCGCGGCAGCAGCTACCTCATCCTTGGCCAGCATTTTGGTGAAGTGGTTCATCTTCATTTTGAAGACCGTGTAGCTGGAAAGCCCGGCCAATAAAAAAAGGATGAGCCCTAAGACGATGACTTGTTTTTTGTCCCGGCGGGTCATTTTTAACAAAAAATTTGGTGGAAAGATGATTTACGAGAGGCGATCACGATATTCTGGGTAGCCGAACTCTTTGATGACCTCAAGGCTTTGTTTGTTTCCATCGTAAGAGCAAATTGCTGGAAGAGGTACCCCGTTAAAAGTAGTCGTCTTGACCATCGTGTAGTGGGCCATGTCCAAAAACACTACCCGTTGGCCAACTTTTAGCGGCTTTGGAAAAGAAAACTCACCGATAATATCACCGGCGAGGCAGGACATTCCACCAAGTAAATACTTATGGGGAAACTCGTCCGGTGCACCTGCGTCGAGGATGTTCGGGCGGTAGGGCATCTCCAGCACATCTGGCATGTGACAGGTCGCCGAGGTGTCGAGGATCGCGATGGCCTGGCCGCCTGATGTCAGTAGATCGAGGACAGTGGCGACCAGAACCCCGGTGTGCAGGGCGACGGCCTCACCTGGTTCAATGTACACGTCAACCCCGTAACGTTCGCGGAAGCGGCGCAGTATGCGACACAGGCGCTCGATGTCGTATCCGGGGCGGGTTATGTGGTGTCCGCCTCCAAAGTTAAGCCATTTACGGCCAGGAATCAGATCGCCAAATTTTTCCTCGAAGGCCTCTGCCGTATGCTCCAAAGCATCGGCATCCTGTTCGCAAAGGGTGTGAAAATGGAGCCCGTCAAGCTGCGAAATTAAGTCGTCCGGAAGCTCTCTTAAACTGCGGTCAAGGTGTTCACGGGTCGTGCCGAGTCGGCTGCTTGGACTGCAGGGATCGTAGAGGTCAACACCACCTTCGGAGTGCTCGGGATTGACCCGCAAGCCGACCTCAGGCCTTTTCCCGGGGGCAAAAGCCGCCATGCCTGCCGCGAGTTGGTGGGCACTGTTAAAAACCAAGCTATGAGCGAAATTTTGCAGAGCACGGACGTCTGCTGGTTTGTAAGCTGGTGAGTAAACGTGAATCTCTTTTCCAAAAAATTCTTTGGCCAGCAATGCTTCGTGCAGTCCGCTTGAGGTGGTTCCGCTCAGATGCGGCTGCAAAACTGGAAAAGCGGCATGGCAGGCAAACCCTTTTAAGGCTAGCAAGACCTTTGCCCCACTGGCTTTTTGCACGTTCCCGAGGATTTCCGCATTCTCGGCTAGTCGGTCGAGGTGGACCACGTAAGCGGGTGAGGGAACCTCTTCGAAAGGGATGCT
>REBV01000270.1 GCA_007692545.1 Puniceicoccaceae bacterium | reverse complement strand
GATGCCATTAAGCGAGGCGCGCGGGCCGTCGGGGTGCTTGGGATCGTAGTTCGCCGGCACATACGGGTCGTGGTTCGAATGAGAGGCGTAGTAGATAAAGAAGGGCTCTTCTCCCCGTGAGTCCATGTGAGTGGTGATGTCGTATTGCAGTTTTTCGAAGATTGCGGGTTGAACCTTGGGCAGATTCGGATCGGTCGGTTGTTCGGGGCCTTGGCGAACCCAAGGCTGCGCTGAAGGATGGTTGATCGGGACCAGCGAATAATCATGCGGATCCGATGAGGAGAACCGGACGTACTGCTTATCCTGAATCATCGCGCCGCCGTAGCTGAAATTACCGGGTGTACCCGTGTAGGTATCAAACCCGCTCTCTATCGGCCCCTCATAGACCATACCGGAACCGGGCGTATCAATCACACCATTCCGGGTTCTGTCATTGCCGACATCCCCGCGCAATCCGATGTGCCACTTGCCGTAGCCGTAGGTGCGGTAACCAGAGCGCTGAAGCATGTGGGCCATCGTCGTGCGACGCCCCGGAAGGATGACCCCATGGACGTGATCGTTATCCCGCACGGCTCTCGTTTTGAGCGGCGAGCGGAAAGAATAAGAACCGGAGAGCATGCTAATCCGCGCCGGGCTGCAAGTTGCCGCGTTTGAGTGGGCATCTGTGAAGCGTGTCCCCATGCGAAACAAGCGCTCCAATTCAGGTGTGTAGATTTGCTCGTCATCCGGGTTGCCGGTCAAATCCTGATACGCGCTGGTGTCACCGAGTCCCATATCGTCCACAAAGATCAAAACCACATTGGGCACAGGGTCGGCGCTGGACTGGCGAGTCTCCGCAGCACTCAGGCCCGAGGCGCAGAACAGTAAAAAAGTGGGGATGCGAATAATATTCATAAGACTGGGGACATTGCGGGGTTCATATGCCTGCCCGACTCGGAGTCAGGACACGCAAAAAATTGGATTGGGGCGGGTACGTTGCAAAGACTGCAAAGAACCATCGCGGAATCAAGGAAAATGATAATATTTTATATTTTTTGTTTGTTTATTTGCCAAGTTTTACTGAGTGGAGACGCCTGGGTGACGAAGGTTCTCGCGCAGACGGGCAGGGGCGCAGAGGTTTTTTGATGACAGATTCCTGATTCCTGAGGCTTAGGACCGGGAAGTTGGGAGATGGGAGGTGGTGTCACTTATGCGCGGTACCTGTCCGTGCAGCCGGTCCTCAGCTTATCCACCGCATTCGCACAGACAGGTACCGAGCATAAGCGACAAGATACATGTCCGTGCCACCTGTCTCCCGTCTACTAAATAGAATATCCAGTACCCCCGAACGGAGCGCTTCCAGGGACGGCTGACTCAAAAGTTCTTGATCACTTCGACCAATCGTAGCGGTAGCCAGCACTGTCGACCGTCGGGCAGTGCGACCCTACCCCACTCCTCACGTTGCTCCAACAAATGAAATTCGACGCCACTGTAGAGGGGTTCGTTAAAGGCATCTGCATAAGCGTAGCCAGGACCTTTCTTGGCAGCGGCTGAACTTGCGATGACGACACCGGCCTGCAAGTGCGTCGCTTTCTGCACGATGAGGAGCGCAGCAAGGGCGAGCAATCCGGCACCCACAAGGCTCGCCGCAATCCGGCAGCTACGATTTCTGTAGCGGACAAAAAACCATAACACGGTCCAGAAGGCAAAGTTCAGGCATACCAGAGCGGCCTGCAACCAGGTGCCCGGTATCTTTTGCCAAAAACCTCTTTCGTCCGGAATTTCGCTCAACACCATGGCGCGGGCGGCAGCCAGATTATCCGCCAGAGTGGAATCAAAGGGCCGTAGGGTTTGCGCCTGACGATAAGCGGCAATTGCGCGGCCCATTTCGCCAGCCTGAAACCAGGCGTTACCAGCGTTGTAGAAAGCTTTACCGGGACGAAGGCCGGCGCGGGCGGCTGCTTCGAACTGGAGCGCGGCCTCGGCGTAACGAGTCACGGCGGTCTCCTCCCCCCGCTCAGTCCCCTGCGCCTGTGCAAACAAGCCCTCAGCTTCGGTCCATTCGTCCGCCTGGGTATCGTGTGTAAACACCGTAAGAAAGAGGCCTAGAATGAATGCGTTCCGGACGGCCAGCGCCATGATTCGCTTGGCCTTCTGATTGAGTGCCCGCCACTCGACGGTCGTCGGCCGCGCGCTGAAGTCCTGCGCATCAGCAGCATCGTGCATATCCAATAAGCTGCGGATCTCCGCCTCATCCGCACCGATTTCCCGCAGCGCGGACTCGGAATCACCGCGCGTCCAAGCGCGACCTTCGGCGTCAAAATTGACTGCCATCAAGTGGAGGAAGGCGGTCCATTTCTCAGGACTGCCCTCGGGCAGTTTTCGAAAAACGGCGTAGGCCTCGGCCCGACGTCGATAACGGTCATCCAAGGCCCGGCGGCAGCGCTCGCGGGCCAACGGCAGTAAGGCGGCGAAGGCAATGGGTGCCAAAATCAGCAACGGCCAGAACGCGGCGCGGAGGCCCTGAAAGACCGAGTTTAGGATTTCGTTCATAGGGTGGATCTCAAGGTTGTGCCAGATGCCGGCTTCGTTATTCGTCAGAGGGACGGCGGTCCCGGCGAAACTTTTCAAGGGGATGAACTCACGGCCATCGCTCGGCTCAACGCGAAGCGGTATGGCCTCCGTACGGCGTATTTGGTAGGCACCTGTTTCCGGATCAAAAATCTGAAAGCCCAGCTCTGGAAAAGCCGCTACCGAAGTGCTTAAAACCCGCAGACGAGAGCGAAAGATGGTGCCCTCCTCATGCCACTCCTGCGTCCAATTCTCATCGAGCAGAAAGCGTTCATCCAAAGCATCCTGCTGCCGGAGGTTCGGGCGCGCCCACATACCGTGGGGGGCATCACCGCTGAGCTGGATCGCGATTTCCATCAAATCACCGACCTCGACCGCATCCGGGCGCAGGGAGACCGCGACCTCCACGGGTTCGAACCAGCCAAAGAAGCGACCATCCGTATCGGCAGGCAGGGCTTTCACCTCGATGGTCTGTGGTGCGGACTCGGTGTAAACACGGCGATAGCTGTCGGATGCCCCGACAGCTTCAAAGAAACTATTATTAAAATGCGCGGCGTATAGGCCAAACCTGCCGCGAGCATTTTCGATCACCGCAATGTTCAAGCGCGTGGCTGGCAATTCGTAGGTCCCCGGTTTGGTGAAGCGCAGGTAGATAGGCAGACGAATCGTGCCCAGTGAGGTGCGGTCACCCACCACCGTCTCGCGGGTCGCAATCGCCCGGCGCCCACCAATGGGTAAACCGACCTGACTGGACGTGGCTCCCGTGTGCCGGGGGATGACTACTTCAATGTCAGGATTTTCGAAGAAGGCGGGGCTCAATCGCAAATCCCTGAGCGCTCTCGCCTCCAGCAGGCAATCCCAGGTCAGGTCAACTCGGAGCACTTGCCCGACAAAGACCTCGTTTTGCGTCGGCTCAAAGCTTAAAGACATTTCAGAGTCGGCCGCTCTATCTGCGGCTGCGTGAACTCCAGCGGCGGACCCGACGAATAGCAGTCCAGAGAGGAGCGAAAGCGTGCATTGGCGAAGCGTCTTCATCAGTAATCTCTCTCCACTTGGCCGGCGTTGGCTCTGGCGCGTGTTTGCTCGCGGAATTGGCGACTGCCCTGCTCCTCCAGGAGAATGTCCTCCGCCGAATAGTTGGGTACGGGCAGTGCCTGCATTTCGACACTCGCAGCGAAGTCGGCACTGCTCGCCTGTGAGCTGCTCTGGCTCTCCCCGGCGTCGCTGAATTCCTCTCCGTCTTCAAAATCTTGAACCGCTTCATCCTCTGCTTCATCCTCGGTTCTGAAGGATTGGCGATCCATCAACAGGTCGAGAATTTCCGCGAGCGCATGCTCTACGGCCAGCCCTTCGCTGCGGGCTGCAGGCCAGTTGTCCCAGTTCCGGTAAAAAGACTGCGCCGCCGCTTGCGCTTCGATCGCCTTCTGTAAGATCGGGAGACACTCAACGAGGAGGTTCGCCGTATCCTGCACGCCACTGCCGATGTTCGCGGTGACCTGTCGGTTGAGCTCCTCCATCTCGATCTGAATTTCAAGACCGGCTTCCTGCATCTGCCCTTGAAGCCGGGCATAAGCCTCCGCCCGTTCAGCGGCATCGCCAGGTGGTAAAACCTCTTGATCTGACGTGCTCCCGTCGGACCGGGGATCGCCGTCTTTACTCTGTTCGCGCAACTCGTTCTGCGCTCCCCAGAGCGCTTGAATGCGCTCGATCATGGCTTGCAAGCGGTCCTGCGTCGCGTCGTCTGTTGCGCTGGCGGCAAGCAGCGTTTCAATCACCCCTCCCATCGAAACGAGCCGGATGCCAGCCCGATCCATCTGCGGGGAGAGCCGCTTAGCCATAAGAAAGGCGTCCCGCGCGGCACGGGCATGGCTCAAGGCCTGGCCCGGCGAATCGTCCGCCACAGCCTCCGAGCGCCGTGTTAAGCTGAGCCCAAGGTTAAACTGCACAGCCGCCAGCGCCTCCTGACTGGTCCCATCGACCGAGGCGACGGCATAGAGCTCTCTGAATGACTGCTCCGCCTCCGAAAACTCGCCTGCTTCAAACATCTGCACGGCCGCTCCGAATTGCTCGCCAAACGAGCCCTCTGCTGCCTGAGCGCGCTCCGGAAAGGCCGAAAGCAATAGCCCGACGGCCAGCGCCAAGCGCAAGCCCCGGGCACCCCAGCGCTCCGAGAAAAGCAGCAACAAAAATGCCGGCATCATGAAGAAAAATGCCGCTTCCCGATAAACCATCACCACAGATTCAAGCTCAACCGTAGGCGAGGACTTATCGGTAGCATAGGTACGGTAAACTTGGCCAAGGTGAAACGGACGCGTCCCCGCCGCAAAATAATCGATACGTTCCGTGCTAGCCGCAATCTCGGTGAGCTCGGCGTCCTTCAGCCGGGTGTAAATCGTCTCACCATCCACCTCCACGTAGGTTACCTCACCATCCCGACCTTCAATCGGAATGGGCACCGCTTTCTCCGGATCGCCGAGCCCGACAAACAAGGTATCCACCTCCATCGCTGCCAAACGTTCTTTGACCAGCTCCATGTTTGAGCCGTGATCGGCCCCGTCGGTGAGGACGACAAAGTCGTGCCCGCCCTTGCGGTCCTCCATGAAGATCTGATCCACCGCCAGCTCCACGGCGGACTGCAAGGTCGTCCCCCCAAAGGCAACCGACCGGGGATGCGCCTGATCGAGCATGTAACGGACAAAATCGTGATCGTAGGTCAACGGACAGAGGATGGAGGCGCTACCGGCATAAACCACCAGGGCGACCCGATGGTCGCCGAGCACCTCAAGCGCATCGCGAATCCCCTGCTTGGCCACTTCGAGCCGCGAGGGAACGACATCCTGGGCCAACATGCTGCGAGAGACATCGAGCGCAAAGACCACGTCGCGGGCAC
>REBV01000309.1 GCA_007692545.1 Puniceicoccaceae bacterium | reverse complement strand
TGGGGCCGCCCGGTCATCGGCGTGACCGCCGATGCTACCAGCCGCAAAACGTAGCATCGACCGTCAGGTCGATGACTCGCCGCTAAACCAGCGCCCCGCTCGCCCGGTCATCGGCGTGACCGCCGATGCTATGAGCCGCAAAACGTAGCATCGACCGTCAGGTCGATGACCAGCGCCAAACCAGCGCCCCACCGCCAGCAAATACGGTGTTATCGGCAAATTTTAAAAATTCACACGCAAAGGTTGGGTACCCCGGTTCCAGGTCACGCCAGCCCTCACAGTTACAGGTTTTCGGGAGTTGCCCTGCCGCCATGCAATGCCGCCATGGCACACAGATCGGAGACAGGCTGTAGGCGTTGCGAAAGACGACCCCGGACTCGACGAGGCGATCAAGGGTCGGGGTGCGAATAAGAGAGTTCCCTTCATAACCGACGATATCAGCTCGGTGTTCATCGCTCATCAGAAACAGGACATTGGGTCTTTTTGTTATATTTTAAGACGGTTAATGCTTGAAGATGGTGTTTGCTATTCGCTTAGTTTGGTTTTTGTCTGATCGTGTGCAACCTCCCATCGCTTGCGCGCCACCCCATATATGAAGGCACACATTCTTCCACTTCTCGCGCTCTGCATCTTTATCCAGCTGGCAAGCCCAATTGGCGCAGCGCAATCGATTCAACAGGACATGAAAACCATCAAACAACAAGTGGTTCAGAACTTCATCGCGGAACATCCAGTGGATGCCAAAAAGGTGGCCTCACTACTGGAGACACTGCAATCGGACGGCCTATGGCAGGGCGTGGACTATACCAGCGAGCGACGCACAAACTGGCCGATTTTCTTTGATCACTATGGTCCTACGGCCGTATTGACCCGGGCCCTGCTTTCACCCGACTCACCTTACCACAACGATCCCCATCTCGAAGCGGCTACCCTCTCTGCGCTCAGGGCCTGGCTGAAGTATGACTGGCAGAATCCGAACTGGTGGTATGGGCGGATTGGCGGGCCGCTCATCCTGGGCCCGCTCTTGCTTGCACTGGAAGATCAGCTGACCGCCGAAGAGCTGCAAAAAGGAGTTGAGATTTTGGAAGCCGCTCGGATCGGAATGACGGGCGCTAATAGAGTCTGGGTGGCTACCGTAACCATCTACCGGGGCCTGCTCATCGAGGAACCCGATGTCATTCGGGCCGGCGTCCGAGCGGTTGAGGATACCTTCAGCATCGGCAAAAGCGAAGGGATTCAGTATGATTGGAGTTTCCACCAACATGGCGAATTGCTCTTCAGCCACGGCTATGGCTCACCCTTCCTCCGTCTGAATGCGGAAGCGGCCCTGCTCACGACCAATACCGCTTTCGCCATGCAGGCAGAATCCGTGGAAAAACTGATCAATATGACCCTCGATGGCAATCAGTGGATGGTTTATGGACCTGCCCAGGACTACGGTGCCAATGGCCGGGCCAACACCCGCCCGGGAACCAACTCCGCCTATCTGGTCCCAATCATAAATGTCCTTTTAAGACTGCCCACCGATCGAACGGAAGAGCTCAAAGCCCTGCGCGCCCATCTTGAAAATCCCGCCGAGCATCCACCCTTGACCGGCAATCGTCACTTCTGGGCCTCGGATTATATGACGCATAAACGGGAGGGCTACTTTGCCTCGGCGCGCATGCACTCGACCCGGACCTTCAACACCGATGGGACCCACAACCAAGAGGGACTACGTAATCATTTTGTCGCAGACGGCTGTAATTACCTCTTTCTGAGAGGCGATGAATATTATGATATTTTTGGGGCGTGGGACTGGAGAAAGATTCCCGGAACGACCGCAAATCAGTCGCGGGATATGAGTAGCGCTCCCCGCCGCAAAGGAAACACAGATTTTGTGGGTGGCGCCTCCGACGGGGTTTACGGGCTCAGTGCCTTTGACTTGGAGCGAGGTGCCGAGATGAGGGGCCGGAAGTCTTGGTTTTTCTTCGACGACGAATACGTATGCCTCGGTGCGGGGATCACCTCGTCCGGCCCCGGCACTATCTTCACCACCCTGAACCAATGTCATTTGCGTGGCGAAGTCGTGGTCGCGGATACCTCGGGAGAACGAATTGTTCCTCAGGAAACCCACAACCTCTCAAACCCAGCAGCCGTCCATCATGACGGCGTCGGCTACATTCTTTTAGACGGCAATTCCACTCTGCTTCGCACGACTGCCCGGACTGGCAGTTGGAGCGACAGCAACCGCAATAGCTACGTGGCAGAGGACGAATCAACTCTCGACATCTTTCTGCTCGGAATCAACCACGGCCGCACCCCGAAAAACGCCGGATACGCCTACATTGTCGCCCCCGGAATGGATGCGCACTCAATGGCCGGTTACGCAGCGAATCCGGCAGTCGAAGTCCTGAGCAATACGCCCGGGCTTCAGGCCGTAAGCCACAACAAATTGGGCATTACGCAGGCCGTGTTTTATGAAACCGGCGAGTTGAGCGGAGCCGGGGGCCTGATCGTATCCGCCGATGCACCCTGCCTCGTCATGATCCGAAACGAAGGTAACGCGCTCCACCTGACAGTTGCAGATCCCACCCAAAAGCTGGAACAAGTCTGCGTCGCTTTGCCTGGTCATTACACTGGCGAAGGAACACGCTTCGACCCCGCCCATGGAATGACCATCATAACCCTCGCCCTCCCCTCAGGCGGACACGCTGGCCGGAGCGTAACCAGGATATTGCACACGCACTAGCCCATCCACGGCTCCGCAGGGCAACCTGCAATTATCAGCCTCACGGCTGATGCTACGCCTGTGTTGGACTACCAATATGCCTGTGCCTAATCCCGGAAAGACCCCGCCCGTTGGCGGGTCTAATCAAGCGGCCACAAGCGCTTTGATCCCACACGCCCGAGAGATCTGCAGCAGATTTGCTTTTCTTCGTACGCTTGGTGCACTTCGTGGGGTTCCTTTCTCCCTAGACTGGCTGGTTTTGCCACGGAACGACCCCACGGAAATCGCCGAAGAACCAGAAGCTTGAACCGCCCATGAATGTAAACCTAAGGATTTCCTATTTCGAAGCATCAGGTCGGAGTCACAAGCCGAGTACTTCGAGAATATAGAAGCCCCGCTGAGGGTCAGTCATGATAGGTGTCACCCGAATCCAATCAACATCGCCATCCGGCGTGATCGTGATAGTTCCGGGATCAACCACTGGCCACGTACCTGGAGCTGAGAGGTCGCTACTGTAGCGGAGCTGCCAGTTGAGTTCGGTCGCCCGCCGATTCCAGGGAAACTTGATTACCATATAATTCGCACCGGGGCCCACGAGCCGGAAGGGACTGCCACCCGGTGAAGAGGGATCCGTCAAAAAGGCATACTCGAGTAAATTCGGAATGCCATCGCCATCGGGGTCTGCCTCCGGTGCCTGCATTTCAAGCGGATAATCTTCCAGCTTGGTAGCAGCCCAACTCGCGAAGCTCGCGAAACGATGAAGCGTCGTTGCGGCCAGGGTACTGGAAACGGGAGAGGACAGTGCATAGGTGTTGGTCGCACGAATCTGGTAGAAGTAATCGGTCTCAGCAGCGAGGTCCTGATCGGTCCAGGCGGTCGCGGCGACATCGTCTGCCACGGCAGACCACTCCCCATCAGGAGCGGTTGATCGGTAGATTGTGTAGCTGACGGCCCCCGCAACGGGATTCCACGTCAGGACAATTTCTGTCGGCGCTGGTGCGGCGGCGATGCCGCTCGGCCTGGCGGGCGGACCGGCCAGATCGGGGTCCAGGGGATTGATAAAGCGCCACTGTGTGTTGTTATTATTGGTCCCGGCTGGCGCCATGGTGAAGCTGCCGTTGCTGGTATTGCTGAGGCGGCGATTGGTATTCACATGTTCGATAAAATAGCGTCCATGTTGTTCTGCCACGATGCGCCACTCAGTCGAGCTTGCGATAGAGCCGACGAGACCGAAGCCCACTTCCCCACCGCTGCCTTCCCAAAACCGCAGAGGACGCCCGTCGCGGGTGGAGATGAGCCGGAAGATGCCCTGCGTGGCGGTCGGACTGAGAAAGAACTGAGTGCCAATGCCAGAATCTTCCGGTATGGCGTTGCCCGGAGCCACCGCACCAGTGTTTCGCAGGCGGCGGTATTGGCCACGGTTGTGGAGATGGTAGGCTCGGTCCGGGAGGACTGCCGTAACACCGTCCCACGAGGCATAGAGCTCACCAAAGGCCGTCAGGGTGCCGTCCTCGTTGCGCGTATTGGAACGCGGGGCATCCTCTCGGTCGGGGGCGGATTGGTTGGGATTATCGGTCGGACCTTGGACAAATTGAAAGACGGAGTAGCGTTGGAGCCATGGAAGGGACTCAGCGCGCCACATGAACTGGGCGAGGAATTCGTAATTTTCTGCGTGGGTCCAGTTACTGTTCCGGTTCCAATCAACGGCGGAAAATTCTGTCAACCAGATCGGGCGTCCGAAGGTATTGAAATTACTTTGCAGGTGATTGATCAGGCCATCGGCGCTCGCGTTGCCACCCGACAGGGGAGACCCATACCAGTGCACACCAATGGCATCGTAGCGGTAGCCACGGGCGTCGGCCTGCGCTTTGAAGTCGGCGAGCCAACCATTGAAGGCGCTGGCTGGAGCGGGCGAAAGCAGCGGAGCGTTCATCGCAAGCAAACGCGACCAGCGGGTAATCGCTACGGCGACGGAAACATTACCCTGATCCACTTTTTCCGGCTCGTTAAAACCGAGCAGGAAGACTGGCCGGGGATTGGACTGCAAATCGTTCCGAAGAATGTCGATGGGCCCGTTATTGCTGCTGTGATTCCAGTTAAAACTCCCCCACTGCATGGGGTTAAAAATATGCTCGGGCTCCATAAATGGAAAATCAGTGCTACGCTGGCGGCCCCATGAGTAGCTCCAGGAGGCGTTTTTGCCAAAGAGAGCGTGGCTGTTTTCCATCCAGGTTTCGCCGCTTCCCCAGGGAACCGGGCGCTCTGCATTGCTGGTAGCGGCGATGCCTTTCTTCGGGTGTTGATGCTGAAACGCGGTGTCCCAACGCTGCAAGGTAGAGTCGCTTGGTGCAGCGACCGCCAGCGGTGTACCCAGCGCCTGGTTACTGTTCAGTGGTTCGAGGGCGAGGCCCGAATACACGTTAATGAAGCGGAATCGCAGTGGACTGGTGCTGACGATATCGAGAAACCAATCTTGGTGCGGTAGTGCGCTGTACTGCTCACCCACGACACGTGTCCCGGGATTTTTCGAGATGTCGGCTAAAACCAGAACAAGACCGCTTTTGACATTGCGAATCCGGTAGCTGCCGTCGCGGTGGTTGAGCAGAAGTTGCCAGTTGACCGCGTCAGCGCCCGCAGCGTTGTTAGTGAAGACAGCGGTTCCGTCAATCAGTCCGAGTCGGCGGTCGGGGCTTATCATCCGGATGCGGTAGGTCGAATCAGAGAAGTCGTTCCACTGCGC
>REBV01000235.1 GCA_007692545.1 Puniceicoccaceae bacterium | reverse complement strand
CCCCAACGGAGGCCGCCTCAGCTCCACCCGGCAAATAGCAGAATCCAGTTTTAAGGCCTTTTGGCCACGTCCGCTCAAAGTGGCCCAGCTCGATGGCATCGCCACCCAGTTTCGCTACGCCGATGTCGACTTCTTCCTGCTCGATGTACGCAGCTATCGCAGCGACACCCCCGACTCGAGCTCCCGGATACAGATACTCGGCACCCAACAAATTGAGTGGCTCCGCCAAGCCCTGATCCAAAGCACCGCCACTTTCAAAATCATCGTCGCCGGTGCCCCCATTCTCAACCCGGCCAAGTCGCGGGAGAACCTGAGCTATGCCCAACAAGAACATTCCGCGCTGCTGCAAATGTTCCGCGACGAGCGTATCACCGGCCTCTTTTTTCTCAGCGGCGGCAAGCCCTATGGTGAGTTGACCCGCCTCGTCCACGCCAGCAGCTACAACCTGCAGGACCTGACCCTTGGCCCCTTGACCGCACAACCCAGCGACAACCAGGAGGAGCTCAACTTCTTCCGCTCGCCCGGCAGCAGTACCTTCGAGCGGCATTTCGCTCTGATCGAATGTAGTGGACAAGAGGATACGCGCGCGCTCACCCTGCGCGTCTTCAGCATGGAGGGCCAGGAACTCTGGAATCGTCGCATCCTGGCCAGCGATCTACAGCCCGCCAATTAGAGCATCTACGGATGGCAGGGTGCGCACCCTTTAGCAATTTTACCCTTGTGCCGGTGCGGGTCGGTGTAAGAGCCTACCAAGCCAGTCATCCCACTTGCCTAAGCAGAAAAAGCGGCATTTTCGCCGTCTTTTCTGGTCATGGGCCGCATTGTGCGGCCTCACACACCCTGCACAAATGGTCCTCAGCTTCCTATTATTTCTCACCGTCTTCATCCTGATTGGCATTAGCTCGGTCTTGCTCAGCCGGGGTACGAAGAAAGATTACTACCTGGCCAGCTCATCGGTCTCCCCCGCCCTGGTCGGCCTCTCCGCCGTCGCGACCAACAACAGCGGCTATATGTTTATCGGGGTGATTGGCTATACCTATGCCACCGGGCTGGCCTCGATCTGGCTGATGCTGGGCTGGATCGCCGGTGATTTCCTCGCCTCGACTTTTATCCACTCCCGCCTCCGGGTGGCCACGGAAGACACCAAACAAGTCAGTTTCTCCGGCGTCCTCAGCGGCTGGCACGGCAAAAAAGACCGCAGCCTGCAAATCATCGTCGCCGTCATCTCACTCTGCTTTCTGCTGGCCTACGCCGGCGCTCAACTCGTCGCCGGGAGCAAGGCGCTCCACGTCCTGCTGGACTGGCCGCTCTGGTCCGGTGCGGTGCTCGGGGCCATTCTCGTCATGACCTACTGCATGGCCGGGGGGATTCGTGCCTCGATCTGGACCGATGCCGCCCAGTCGGTCGTCATGGTCGTGGCCATGGGGACTTTGCTGGTCTTTGCCACTCAGTCCTTTGGTGGCCCGGGGGCAGCCATCGCCGAGATGCAGGCAATCGACGGCTTTATGGACTGGTTTCCGGGTGATTTGATCATCCCCGGGCTGCTGGGCGGACTCGTCTTTGCCGTGGGCTGGACCTTTGCCGGGCTCTCCGTCATCGGGCAGCCGCACGTCATGGTGCGCTTTATGACTTTGAGTGATTCCGGCCAAATGTGGCGGGCCCGGCTCTGGTACTACCTTTGGTTCACTGGCTTCTATGCCATGGCCACCGGCGTCGGCTTGCTCTCCCGGATCTACTTGGCCGATCCCGGGACTTTTGATGCCGAACTTGCCCTGCCCACCATGGCCCTGGAGCTACTCACTCCCTTTGGTACCGGCATCGTCCTGGCCGGTATTTTCGCCGCGACCATCTCGACCGCTGATTCGCTGGTGCTGAGCTGCTCCTCGGCCGTGACCCACGACCTGCTGCCGCAAAAGATTGAGAAGCCCATCCTGCTAAAAATCGCCACCGGCCTCATCACCCTGATCGCCCTGGCCTGGGCCCTGCTCAACCAGCAATCCGTCTTCAATCTCGTCATCATGGCCTGGTCCGGCCTGGCCAGCGCCTTCGCCCCGCTGCTGATCGTCCTCTGCCTCGGTGGTCGACCCCAGCGAGGAGTCGCCATCACCGCGATCTTCACCGGTCTAGCCGTCGCCCTGCTGTGGCGCTTCATCGGCTGGCACGCCGCCGTTTACGAAGGCATGCCAGGTATCCTGGCCGGCCTGGCTGTACTGGGTCTGGGTCTGGCGATAGCATGTCCAGCCAAGTCAGCTGATTCGGCCAAGCCAGCCGCCTAGTCCCGGCTGAATAACGTAGCCGGGTTGGATAGACAGGGCGGTCATTTCGACCAGCTCAAGATTTCCAACTTAGCCAATCGGGCTATGTAGTCGAGTGGGCTTGCCCCTCGACCGGATACGCGACGAAGGCGGTCGTCGAGCACCTTGCTTGTGTCGGGTTTCCCCGACGCGAAATCACGACAGATTCCCCTGCCGCGACGCGACGCAGCAATCGCGAAAGCGTTGTCTTTGCCTCATGAACATTGACTTCCATAACTATAAGCTGGACTAATAAATTAGCTAAGTCAAGAGCCCAGGCAAGCCGTCCGGACAGGTTTTATCGCTCTTCTTTTCCGGCCAACTGGGTTCGGGCGTCCGACCAGCGGACACGCCACATAGATACGCTGAAGCACCCGCACTGAGACGAAGCCGCTAAGCAGGAATGACCAGATGGATCCCGGGGAACCAAGGCCGGAAATCTTTCGGATTTCGAGTAATTAAGCCGTCAAAACGAACGGCAAAGGCACCAATCATGATGTCAGCAATAGGCCGCTTCGTCGCGTTTTTGAGCCGCTTTTGTCCAATGTAGCGATTCCATGCAGCATGCGCATTGGCAACATCCTGAGCCTCCATATTCATCTCAAAGTTAACCCCACAAAGGCTCAGAAACTCTTTTTGCTTCGAAAAATTTCCCTCAAAAGCCGGACTCAACTCGATCATTGTTACGGGTGAAACGACCAATCCCCCACTTAAATACTCCCGTAAACATAGAGCCGAGGAAGGGCCAAACTCCGAGTCTCCTTCCAGAATATCAATCAGCACGCAGGTATCCACGACCCAACTCATTCCGCTGCGCGAAGCTCCTTCATCCAATCAGCCGTGCGACGAGCGGGGCTTTTACGGAATTTAGGCCCAAATCCCAATGCCGCCAGTGGATCCGGATGCACCGCTTCAACCACAAGACGCATTTCAGTATCCGAGACCACTTCCCAGCGTAAGCGCTGCCCAGGCTTTAGCTGAAGCTGACGCCTCAACTCGACCGGCATCGAAATTTGACCCCGCTCCGTTAATGTACACGTATTTCCTGCCATAACCCTAACTTATCATGTCATTTCATCATGTCAAGTTCTGGCTAAGCGCTGCGGGATGCGGGATACGGGATACGGGATACGGGTGGCGGGATATGGGATATGGGGCGAAGGCAGTCGTCGAGCGCCTTGGTTCTGTCGGCCTTCCTTTCCTGCCAACTGGGTACGGGCGTCCGACCAGCGGACACGCCACAGATACATCACTCCCAATCCTCCCTTCCGAAGTCTCCGAAAAACCCCTTTTGCTTTATTTGAGCCGGTTACAGATATGTTGGTAGAGTTGAATGGAAATGCGAAAGCCATGCTCTCGAATCGAGGTATCCAGCAGACTTTGCACTTCGGATTCCTTTAAAATACGCTGCTCCGCAGCCCGCAAAAGCAGCCCACAAAAACCAATCACACGGATACCACGTTCTTTGGCAAAACGCCGAAGCAAACGTTCATCCACTAAAAACCAATCCGCTTGATGCTCAATCGCCCAAGCCAGGCTGGTTCGATCACTCAGGCTGAGAGCCTGGGATGCAATCAGAGGGCCCGTATAATCGGCCACCTCAACGGACTCCAGCCACGCCCGTAAACGCTCTGCTTCCACGGGTGTTGCCTGTTCACTCAATATTTCTTCCACCACACACCGGAGCACGACCGCTCGCGCCCCAATCGTGCGCTCAATCAATTCAAGCCGATTCAACTTGGCCAGAAAGATCAGCGGGCTGGCATCGCACACGATTATCTGTTGGGACGGATCAAAGGCCACCACTCAGATCTTCCTCCAGTTCCCCTATCCCATAATGAAGCGTTAAGTCCTGCTGATCCATGCGCCCGATGAAATCCCAAATCGAGATACCAGCCATCTCGGCAGCGCGCGAAAGAGTCACCCGGGACGCCCGGTAGGCCGCCACCGCTTCGTCGAAACGGAGTTGCTCCAGACCACGCCGCAGCAGTGTTTTTGTCATTGTGGCCCGATCCAGGCCAGTGCGCGCAGCCATACTATCCAACAGACCGAGTTCATCTTCGCTCAAGCGCGTGGATACCGTTTTTGTTATCATGTTTACAATGTTTAATTTCGTAAACATTAAGTCAAGCGTTTTTGGTCAACTCACTGTCCGACTCCGAATCCTAATTGTAAACAGTAGTTCACGCTTCCAGCGTGTAATTTTCCTGGGCTACGCAAAACGGCTAAAGCCGTCACGCTTACACGATCTGGGTAAGCGTGAGCGCCTTAGCGCTGCGGGGTATGGGATACGAGATACGAGATACGGGATACGGGATATGGGATACGGGTGGCGTGCTCGCTCTTGACCCGGCGTCTTGTCCGGCGTCTTGTCCGGCGAAGCTCGGAGAGCGACTGCGTCCCGCATAGCTTTAAAAGCGACGCGGGAAGACGGTTGTCGAGCGCGTTGGCTGTGTCGGTCTTCCTTTCCAGCTAGCCTGGGTTCGGGCGTCCGACCAGCGGACACGCCTCAGAAACATCACTCCGAACCGTAATCTCAAAAGCTTGAGGTCGAGTTTAGTTTCCGGTTGTAAAAAATAGAAAAACGCACATTTTGATCATTATGGGTAGCGAAGAATTACTAAAGCGCATCACCATGTCCTCGGACATTTGCCACGGAAAACCTTGTATTCGTGGTTTACGTTACCCCGTGGAATTCATCCTCGAAATGTTAAGCGGTGACTCAACAGAAGCGGAGTTATTGGAAGATTATCCTGATTTGGAACCCGAAGACTTCAAGGCGGCGCAGGCCTATGCGGCTCGTTTGGCTAAAATTAAATACTTCGCACCTTTGTCGGCTGCATGAAATTTGTCGTCGATGCACAGTTGCCGAAACGTTTAGTGTTACAATTGCGACTACTTGGATGCGAGGCACAGCACACATGAATCCAATTTGGTTGAACTGAATCAGCAAGGTCTCGTGATTCACTAACCACCAGTCACTCCAAATCCGTATCGATTCGGGATATGGGATACGGGTGGCGGGATACGAGATACGAGATACGAGATGCGGGATGCGGGATTCGGGTGGCGTGCTCGCTCGTCGAGCGCCTTGTCCGGCGACCTGCCCGCTTCGATTTCGAGTTTGCCACAAGCTCCAAGCTATTTACGCCCAGACTGAGCCACTCACCCGTACAGGTCGGAC
>REBV01000140.1 GCA_007692545.1 Puniceicoccaceae bacterium | reverse complement strand
GTTACTGGTTTAAAAACTTAAAAAAATGCTCTCAAAAAAACCATCGAATCGCCCGCTGAGGGCAAGGTAGGCCAGGTAAGCATGGCCGCCGATGCCGAGGATCAAGGCGAAGACAAGCGTGCCGAAGCGGTTTGCCAGGGTAGCCATGAACAAACCCAGGCTGGCGGTTGCGGTCAGCGCCATCAGCCCAGGGTCTCCGATGGCCCAGCCCACGTAAACGCCAAAACCCAGCCCCAGCATCGCCCGGCCGCGCACTAGCGGATAGACTCCCGTTACGGACAAGAGCAGGAGGACCCCCATCAACAGATCAAAAATCCCGATTAAAACGGCGGGGTATTTGAGTGCGGCTGCCAGGCCGTCTTTTCCAAAACTGCTTTCAATCTCCGGGACCAGGGGTAGTATCATGAAGAGCGCAGATAGAAGCATCATCGCACCGAGTCCGTTTGGCGCCATGGTTGCCGCCTTTTCTAGGCTTTTTCGCCGGCGGATCAGTTGTCGCTTTTCTTGCGTGTCGCCCTCGGCTGCGGCTAACATCTTTCCGACTTCCAAGCCCGCGGGTTCAACTTTTTTCTTTGAAGGCTTTGCCGTGGCTTGATTGATTTTTAAAGTTAGTTTTTCGCGCTCCGGAAAAACCTGGGCGTGGAGCTCTTTATTCAGCGCCAGCGGGATCCATTCTTCCTTTTCTTCATCATAAAAGAGCGTGTTCGGAGTGACTTGCCCAGCTTCTGCGAGGGTTTGTAGCTTAGCTGCATCAAATGGCCCCCGCGATTCATCCTGATCTGGTGTGCGTATGTAGTAGTCACTCATAATTTTGCCGGATATTTTGGCTTGGAAGAGACACAATCAAGCCAAAGGACAAGAGATTCAGCAAGCGCAAAGAAACGATATTACGGAAGGCGTTTATATGTGAAAGGTTTGTGAAACGTTTCCGGCGCGATGCAATTATTCTAAATTTAGCTTCTTTCGTAAGCTTTCAAAGTGATTATATAAAAAAACGGTATATTTTTTATTTTTGCTGGTATTCACAGGCCTAGGCCGCCCTATTGTTATTGTGCGAGTATTATTCCTAACGTCAGCATTTCCCCCTTTGGGCTACAGCGGTCATGATGAGCGTTGTCGCCAAACACTTCGTGCGCTGGCACAGCGGGGCGGGGCTTTGATTCAGCTTTTGACCTCGGATTATCGTCTGCCGCCGATGGGAATGGCTGGGGAGCAGGGCTTTTTTCGCGAGCTTCGCCTTCATCCGGAAAATACAAGCGGGGGGGCGGTCTTGGGGCAGTCATTTAAGGCAACCTATGCTCATGAGCTTTATAACGCAGGTGTATTGAGTGACCGGCTGCTGCGTTTTCGTCCGGATGTCGTCTATGTTTGGAATATGCACGGGCTCTCCAAGTCGCTCTTATTTCAAATCCAGGCCAAAGGGGTGCCGCTGGTCTTTGACTTACATTCGGACTGGTTGCTGCCGGAGAGTTTTAATCAGGATCCCTGGTATCGTTGGTGGTTGAACAATTCCAGCCTGCGATCAAGGCTCTATCAGGGCGGAAGCCGCCTGCTCGGACGTGCCCGGCGGATTCTCCAGGCCTTACCGATCGATCATAGCACCGCTTTAGACATCCAGGGAAGCTACGTTGTATCAGAATGCTTGCGCAACGAACTGGTGGGAGCTGGTCTGCTTCAGGCGGGTCGCCTGCCAGTCATTTATCCCGGACTCGATTTGGGGAAAATCCAGCCGAAGACCGAATTCAAATTGAAAAAGCGCTTTCTTTGGGCCGGACGTTTAAACGAGGCCAAAGGGCCCGATTTGGCCGTCGAAGCGGTGGGCCTGCTGAAGGCGCGTGGCATTGATGTGAGGCTGGACCTTTTTGGTCTGGGAGAGCCAAGCGAGCGTAAGGCGAAGCGTGCACGTATCGAAGGGCTTGGTTTGATCGACCGTGTGCGCATGTGGGGCATTCGTCCGGGTGAGCTGGCTGCACATTATGCCAAATACGATGCGATTCTCTACACGAATCGGGAGGCGGAGCCGTTTTCGATGACTGTGCTGGAGGCAATGCTGTCGCGGCTGCCATTAATTGCTGCCAGGATCGGGGGCAATCTTGAGCTGATCGAGCATGAGCGAAATGCCTACCTCTTTGAGCCGGGGAGTGCGGAGGCACTGGCTGATGCGCTCGTTGGCTTCATGGATCTACCTGACCGGGGCAAGCAGATGGCCTGCGAGGGCTATGAAAGCCTGCGGACCCGCCACTCCCATTTGGAAGTTTGTGCGAGTCTGGAATCCATTCTAAGGAAGGCCCAGGGGGCCGCGTTGTCGATTGCCAGTTAGGGGGCTTAGGCGTTTGGCAGGGAGCTTAGACGTCTGGCGGCTTCTGCTCAAAGCCATGGATGCGCTCGGTCTCATCGGGAGTCACGACGATTTTGTAGACACACCAAAGCAACAGGGCACTCACTGTGCCGACGGAAAGGATCATGATTAACCAGCCTGCTATAGTCATTGTCTAGGGCTCCTTTTTTAGTTTTCGGTAGGCCGGGTTGCGCGCGGTGATAAACAAAAAGAGGCCGGCCACCAGGGCGATCAGCCCGACGCTGAGCCAGGCCACGGTGTCGGGCTCGATAAAGAGATCTGTGACGTAATTACTGTACTGGCCCTCACCGGTCCTGAGGTCGATCCCAAATAGATTGGCCGCTACCCATAGCCCGAAAATGGTCAAAAGAAACAGGGGGCTCACGTATTTCATGACAAACTTGAAAAACACCGGTATGCGAATGGCCGCACCCTCATGCGCGAGCTTGAAGCCCTTATCCACTCCCAGAACCCATCCGAAAATGATGATTTGGATGGTGGACAAGACGAAAATCAGGAAGGTGCCGACCCAAAAGTCCATCGTGTCGAGCGCCTTGACGTCTTGACTGAAATAAAGCACGAATCCACACCCGACTGCGGTGATCAGGCCGAGGAGCGCCACGGATTGCTTGCGATTGATGTGCATCGCCTCTTCGAGAAAAGCGATACCGGGCTGTAGCATCGAGAGCGAGCTGGTCACGGCGGCGAGAAACAGTAGGAAAAAGAAGAGGAAGCCGAAGAGTTCACCGAAGGGCATATTGGCAAAGACCATCGGCAGGACATTGAAACCGAGCCCGAAAGTCCCCATCCCGGCCACCCCGGCCACGCCCAGGAAGGTGACGGCGGCGGGCAGGGTGATGAGGCCCCCCAGCGCGACCTCGCAAAACTCGTTGGCACTCGTCGCGGCCAGCCCACTGAGCACCACATCGTCTTTTTTCGAGAGGTAGCTGGAGTAGGTAATGATGACGCCGAAGCCCACGGATAACGAAAAGAAAATCTGCCCGGCAGCGGCCAACCACAGCTGGGGGTTGAAGAGCTGCTCAAACATGGAAATATGGCGGACTTGCAGCTTACTATCGCTGGCGGCAGCTACTTGGGCGGCGGCGAGTGCTTCCGGGTCGACCACTTCGCGGTCCACCACCCAGGCACCGGATGCGTCTTTTATTTCGACGACGTTTTTGACCGGGTTCCACATGAAGCCCAGGCCATTACTGACATTGCGCTCGGGCATGGCGGGGTCCGGGGTGCCCAGCGTGAGCACGCGCAGGAGGATGATGAAGGCGATGATAACGAGGGTCGGCATCGCATATTTGCAAAAGAGCTCAATGCCGCGGGCGATGCCACGGTAGATCAGGATGAAGTTGAGTAGAAAAACCAGTAGCAGGTAGACGCCTACCTGGCTCAGACCGAAGCCGAGGGCGCTGCCATTTTCGCCGATACCAATGAAGCCACCCCAGAACTCGCTGGACTGCTCGATGGTAGCAAAATCCATATTTCCGGCGAGGAAGTTGACTGCGTAGCCCAGGCACCACGCCTCGATATAGACGTAGTACATGTAAATAATGACCGGAACCAGGACGCCGATGACCCCGAGGTATTTAAAGCCCCGTTTTTTGGTGATATAGTTGAAGATGCCCGGAGACGAATTGAAGCCGGCCTGTCCACCGTGTCGGCCCATGACCCATTCTGCCCAGCAAATGGGCAGACCAATCAGGATGAAGGAAATAAAATAGGCCAACATGAAGGCCCCGCCGCCATACTCCGCCGCCTGGCCCGGAAAGCGCAGGAAGTTGCCCAGGCCGACTGCACTGCCAGCCACGGCCAGAATCACGCCGAGGCGTGTGTTCCAGGATTCTTTGATCGCTTTCACCATCGTTTTTTATCAAGGCTTGAGAGCAGGTGGGGTGCCAGAAAAAAATTCCAGCAATCGGAGTGACTTTGCCGCGACGCTCCTTTTAGATTCGGCACATGTCTTTAATGGATCGCTATGTGTTCAAGGAATGGTTGATCGGCTTCGCCCTCACGCTGGGGGTGATTGTCGGCATCCTGATCCTGCAAAACATGTATGATTCGCTGCCGGACCTGCTGGATGCAAATGCCAGCGTGCAACAGATTCTCTTTTTCTATGGGCTGGCGCTGCCGACGTATCTGCCGGCCATTCTCCCGATTGCCCTGTTGGTTTCCCTGCTCTTCACTCTGGGCACCTTGCATCGCAATAATGAGATCGTGGCGATGCGGGCCTCGGGAGTCAGTTTGCTGCGTATCAGCCGTTCGCTGTGGGCGGCCGGGTTGCTTCTGTCCGGCCTGCTGCTCTATTTAACCGCCTCGGTGGTGCCTCAGGCCGTCGAACAATCGCGCACCTTTTTCGATAATCTGGAGTTTGCCGCTGAAAGAGTCGACCGCGAGGAGCGTGATGTGGGGCTGCTGTATAATCTCGGCTTTGATAACCGCAAGGACGGGCGCCTCTGGTTTATGAACCGGTTCAGCGAGTTGGCCTGGTTGGGTCTGGGAGTGAATGTCCACACCCGCAATGCAGCCGGGCAGGAAGTCAGCCGTATCTCTGCGCGTGAGGCCTACTTTGATGATACCCGGGGGCACTGGGTCTTTATCGATGGGCGCGAGCTGATGATCGACCCGGTGACGGGGGATCCACTGCGGGCGCTTCCCTTTAAAGAGAAGATATTCGAAGATTTCGACGAGGACCCAAGTCTGATGCTGGCCTTGCACAAGCGGCCCAAGGAACTTTCGCTTTTCGAGCTGAGGCGTATCATCGACACGCTTGAACCGGACGAGAATCCCATCGTTTACGCATATTTAGTGCGTTACTTCTCGCTATTGGCGGCCCCCTTCAGCTGCCTGGTGGTGGTGGGCATTGCGGTGCCCTTTGCAGTCTCGGGTGTGCGGACCAGTCCGATGATTGGCGTCTCCAAGGCGATGGGGTTCTTCGCCCTCTTTTACGTATTGATCAGTGTGGCCACGATTTTGGGTGAGCGGCAGATATTACCTGCCATCCTCGCTGCGTGGATTCCGAATATGGTGATGCTCTTGATGTCGCTCTGGTTTTTTGCGAAAGCGCGGTGACGTGATGGGCAGCAGTGTCCTGTGGCGTGCTCGCTTGCGAGCGCCTGTGGAATGGTGGATTGGTGGATTGGTGGAGTGGT
>REBV01000317.1 GCA_007692545.1 Puniceicoccaceae bacterium | reverse complement strand
CAGATCCAGACGGCGTAGACAACGGATATTCCGCTGCGCTCCATATCCGCGTCTATCCACGATTGACGTCACACAATTGCGCTGGAAAATAAGTGCAAAATGTACAATAGACACTGAGAGCAGCCGTGCATTTCAAAATAATAGCAATAGGGTTAGTAACTCTTTGGGGATTGATAGTGCTGCTGGGATTGTTTGGCAAGCGTCGGGGAGCGGCTGTGGCTGCGGCGCTCGCGGCGGTCTTGGCGATTACACGCTTCGCACCTTTTCTCCCGCGATTCGTGTCTTATTTGCGCGATTCGGAGGCGTTTGTCGCAAAGTATGGAAGCAGCGCGATTTCCGAGGCGGTGATTAGTGGTGTATTTGTTGCGTTGGGTTTGTTGGCGTTAATAGCCACACCACTTGCGTCGAGGTATAGCTGGGGCTGGACACTGCCGGCGTTGTTAATCCTACCACCCGTTATGCTGTTTTTTTGGTTGGCGTTCTGGTTTCGGCTTTTTTAAGCGGCTCAGTTTAGAACAGTTTACGGCAATGGTCCTATCAATCGCTTGAAGGTAAGTGATCCTATTGGAATCGGAGGGTCTTATTCGTCGTCGTCATCGTCGCTCGATTGAATCTTGGGTGCGTCGCTTACATCGCCAAAAATACCGCCGGACACGCTGCGATTGTATTTTCGGCGCTGATTGCGCTCGTGCTCGACCTGTCCTTCGACTGAGTAGCGGGCAAAGGGCACAGCTGTGAGGCGGGCCGCTGGTATGGGCTTGCCGGTGACTTCGCAGACGCCGTAGCTGCCGTCTTTGATCCTCAGGATCGCTTCCTCGATTTCATTCAGTGCATCCTGTTCGCTGGAGACTAGACTTAAGGCGAAGTCGCGATCAAAACTATCGGTCCCGGCGTCTGCCTGGTGGCTGCCATAGCTGGCGAGATCTCCCGAGTCCTCACGCGAAGAGTGTTTCAGAGTGTCGGCAGTGTGTAAGCTGATTTCATCGCTGACATGTTTGCGTAGCTCAATGAGGAGCTTGTAGTATTTTGACCATTTTTTGGGAATATCAGCATCATCCAGTTCGGTGCGTTTTTTCTTCTCGACGGGGTTGAAGCCAAGGATATCGGCTAAGGAAGCAGCGGAATGGACACGCTTCTCGGCGGGCTTGTCGTCAATGACGACTGCTGCCTTTTTAGCGGGAGCTTTAGCGACTTTTTTGGTGGGATCCGGGCTGCTTGCTGCTGCCGGTTTTTGCGCCTTTTTCGAGGCCATCAGCTCCTCGATTTCATCCAGCGAGAAAACTATCGGTGCGGACTTTTTATCGGTATTGACTCCAGAGCGCGAGACTTGCGCTTGCTTCAGTGCATCAGCCTTTTCGTTCGAGGGTAGTTTAGCTGCCTCGCTGGCCGGCGTCGCTCTTTTTTTAGCAGCCGACTTGCGAACTATTTGCTTGGCTGCTTTTTTTGCCGTCATCTGCTTTGTCGCTTTTTTCGCGGGCACTTTCTTTGTCGCCACCTTCTTCACAGGCACCTTTTTGGCAGCTGCCTTCTGCGTTGGCGCCTTTTTGGCAGCGGTTTTCTTCACGGATTTTTTTTTGCTGGGCATAGATTTAAAATAATGGGTGATTGTTCAAATAATTAGGCGGAGAGTGCCTGAAGTGCTTCGGCGCAGCGTGGGGATACTGGACCCCATTGGGCGGTCTCGACCAGTTCCGGCACCCAGCGCCAACTACGGGGGCAGCGCACGCCATCGGCATGGGCTACTTCGATGCTGATTTCGGTGGCCCCGGTGGTT
Organism: Puniceicoccaceae bacterium; assembly: GCA_007692545.1. Classification (GTDB taxonomy): domain Bacteria; phylum Verrucomicrobiota; class Verrucomicrobiia; order Opitutales; family Coraliomargaritaceae; genus Thalassobacterium. The sequence goes on along the minus strand of REBV01000317.1, from coordinate 3,758 downwards.
TCAACGAGGAGGACCTGTGAGAGAATAAAGAGTTCCGGCAGGTCGGCGGCATATTTTTGCAGGCGGGCAAAGTCCGGATCGCTGGGCGCTCCGGTGATGATTGCTTTGGCATCGAGACTTTGCCCGATCGTTTTCTGCTGGCGGAGTGCTTCGAGGCGGTCGTTAAGCCGGGTGGAAAGGAAACTGCGGAGTGCGCGGATGTCGGCGGCAGTGGCCGCGTCGTCCCAGGCAGGGTCGACCTCGGGCCAATCGGTTAGGGCAATTGGTTCATCGGCAAAGTCGCCATCGCATTGTGCATAGCTCCAGGCTTCGTCCGCCGTGAATGGGACGAGTGGGGCGATCAGGCGGGTAAAGACCGAGAAGATGATCTGGATCGCAGTCTGTGAAGAGCGGCGCAGTGGATCGTTCGGGCTGGAGGTGTAGAGCCGGTCCTTGAGTATGTCGTGATAGGTGGCCGAGAGGGTGTTGGCCACGAAGGGGTCGATATAGTCCTTGAAGGCGCGGTGAAACTCGTAGGCTTCATAGGCCTCGGTCACTTTGCGTACGAGTTGCGCCAGCTCGTTCAGGGCCCACTTGTCGAGGGCATTCAACTGGTCGAGCGGGACGGCATCGGTGGCCGCATCGAAGTCGTGTAGATTCCCGATCTGGAAGCGCAGTGTGTTGCGCAAATTACGGTAGTTATTGGCAACGTTTTTGACGATCTTATCGGATACGGGCACATCGCCCCGGTAGTCCTGCGAGCAGATCCAGAGCCGGATGATGTCGGCACCATAGCCCTGGATCCATTCGTTGAGGGGGCGCGCGGCACCATCGCTCTTGGAGAGCTTGGTGCCGTCTTCCTTGACGATGAATCCGTGGGTCAGCAGGTTGCGGTAAGGGGGTGCTTTGTCGGCGATGATCGAGGTCCAGAGAGAGCTTTGGAACCAGCCGCGATGCTGATCGGAGCCTTCCAAGTAGAGGTCGGCCGGCCAGGAGAGGTTGGGGCGCTTTTGCAGCACGGCCCTGTGGCTGGTTCCGGAGTCGATCCAAACATCCAGGGTGTCGCTGCCGCACTTGAGCTTTTCAGGACTGGGCCAGTCTGTGGGCAGTGGGATGCCTTCAAGCAGTTCGGCGGCGGTCTTTTCGAACCAGAGGTCTGTACCGGCCTGGGCGATCTTTTTTGAGAGTGCCCGAATGACGCCGGCATCAATGTATGCACCCCCGTCTTCGTCGTAAAATGCGGGAATGGGGACGCCCCAGGTGCGCTGGCGGCTGATGCACCAGTCGGGCCGGTTTTCGACGGCGGCGCGGATCCGGTTTTCACCCCAGCTGGGGATGAAGTTGACGTCTTTGAGTGATTCGAGGGCCCGCGCGCGGTCTCCGTTCTTATCCAGCGCGATAAACCACTGGTCCATGGCGCGGAAGACGACCGGAGTCTTTGAGCGCCAGCAATGCGGGTAGCTGTGGTGGATTTTCTTTTTGGCGATCAGTGAGCCGTTGTCGGCGATGATACGCAGCACGCCGAGGTTGGCGGCAGAGGGCTTGCCCCCTCCGTCTTCCAACACGGAGAGTCCGACGAGTTCGGCCGGCACTTGACCGTCGTCGATATAGCAACCGGCATCATCGAGCGGGCAGTAAACTTCGAGACCGTTGTTGATCCCGGTGATGTAGTCGTCCAGACCGTGGCCGGGGGCGGTGTGCACGCAGCCAGTGCCGCTCTCAGTCGTGACATACTCAGCCAGCAGAATGGGCGAGGGGCGGTCGATAAACGGGTGACGGGCTGTGAGCTTTTCCAGTTGGGATCCACGATAGGTGGCTACGGTTTCGTAGCTCTCAAGTTTGCACTCGGTGGCCACGGCTTCGAGCAGCGGGGTGGCGATGATGAGGGTGCCGTGCGCTTCAGTCTTGATCGCAGAATACTCAATGTTGGGGTGGACGGATACCGCCAAGTTGGCCGGTAGGGTCCAGGGTGTGGTGGTCCAAATCAGGATGGAGCTATCTGCTTCGGGCAAGTCGAGCTTGGCTCGGGCCGCCTCGCTGAGGCGCAATTTCACATAGATCGAGATGCTGCTGTGCTCCTTATACTCGATCTCTGCCTCGGCCAGAGCGGTGGCACAGGGGATCGACCAATAGACGGGCTTCTTACTGCGATAGACGAGGCCCTGCTCGACAAAGTTGGCAAAGGTCTCCAGCTCGCTGGCTTCGTATTCGGGGTGAATGGTCCAGTATTCATTGGCCCAGTCCGCCGTCACACCGAGGCGCTCAAATTGCTCACTCTGAATGCGGCGGTATTTGTCAGCGAATTGAGCACAGGCCTTGCGCACCTCCAGCGGGGTGTAGTCCGTGCGCCCGGCGTCCTGAAGCTCGCGCGAAACTTTGTGCTCGATCGGGAGGCCGTGGCTATCCCAACCGGGAATATAGGGCGCCCGGAAGCCACCCATCCACTTGTAGCGCAGAATCGTGTCTTTGAGTGTTTTGTTGAGCGCGTGGCCAAGGTGGAGGTCACCATTGGTGAAGGGCGGGCCGTCGTGTAGAATGAAGCTGGGGCCTTCGCTGTTCTTGGCTTGAATCTTTTCGTAAAGACCGATATTTTTCCAGTGTTCGACGCGTAGTGGTTCGCGCTCGACCAGGTTACCCCGCATGGGGAAATTTGTTTGAGGAAGATTAAGCGTATCTTTGAGGTCTTGCGCCATGATATTTGGCCTGAGGCCGTTGAAAAGCGCGGCAGTGTGCTTTCTTGGGGTCCCAAGTCAAGCATTCAGAATTTTCTCGCGCACTTTCCCGCTTTGCCTTTTCTGCTCTAGCTTAGAGAGACTGTTCAGTTTCGCCACCATGACGCTCGCTTTCATACAGTTGCCCTATCCGGAGCTCCATTTCTTGTGGCTGGTGCTCCTTTTGGCCATCGGTCTGGTTGCGCTGACCTACGGGGGAGATGTGCTGACCAGTGGGGCTGTCGCCATCTCTGCAAACCTGAAGATCGCTCCGATTGTGGTGGGTTTAACGGTGGTATCGATCGCCACTTCGATGCCGGAAATGGCTACCTCGCTAATCGCAGCCAAGGATAATCCTGGCATCGCCCTCGGTAATATTCTTGGAAGCAATGTAGCCAATATCGGGCTCATCCTGGGGATTTGCGCCGTGCTCGCACCGCTCAGAATTGAATTGCGCATGATTCGGCGTGAGGTGCCCATTTTGATCGGAGTCACAGTGATTTTTAGCTTGTTTGCCATGGGCGGCGGTTTTGTGCGTTGGGAGGGCTTGGTTCTGCTGGCACTGACCGCCGCCTATTTGGTTTATATTGTGCGCGGGGCGCTGTCTGGAGGGGCGGATGCGATGACGGAGGAGTTTGTCCAAGAGACAGCGGCATTCAGTCGTACCACAACGAAGTTTGCCATTTTGCTGATTTGTGTGGGCACCGTTCTACTGGCTGTGGGCGCGGATTTGCTGGTGGGCGCTTCGGTCGAGGTGGCACTGCGCATGGGCGCGACGGAACTCTTTGTCGGGCTGACCATCGTCGCGATCGGAACGAGTCTGCCCGAGTTGGCCGCCTCGCTATCCGCCGTGCGGGCCGGACACAGTGATATGTGCGCGGGCAATATCGTGGGCTCGTGCTTGTTTAATATTTTACTCATTGGGGGCACTGTTGCCGCTATTTCAGGGATCGATGTGCGCAATGAGCTGCTGCTGATCGAGTTTCCGGCCCTGATCCTTCTTTCCGGATTGCTGCTGTGGTTCTTTAAAAGTGGACGAGTCGTCTCGCGGCGAGAGGGTGTAGCCTT
>REBV01000275.1 GCA_007692545.1 Puniceicoccaceae bacterium | reverse complement strand
ATGAGCCATGAGATTCGAACTCCGATGAACGGCATTATTGGTGCTTCCGAACTTTGCTTGGAAACGCCACTCAATATTGAGCAACGTGACTATTTGGATACGGTCATTCAATGCGGTTCGACCTTGCTTGGCTTGGTCAATGATGTGTTGGATTTTTCGAAGATCGAAGCTGGGCAGTTGAACTTGGAGAGTCTTAGTTTTAATTTGCGGAATTTATTGGAGTCAGTGGGAGAAGCGTTCAGTCAAGCCGCCAGAGTTAAGAAAATCGAGTTGGTGGTTAGTTATGCTCCGGATGTGCCGGACTATGTTATGGGGGATCCTACCCGCGTGAAGCAGGTGCTTTATAATCTGGTGGGTAACGCGATAAAATTTACGGACTCTGGAGAGGTAGCTGTTCACGCTGCTGTCGGCGAGTGGTCGGAAGGATCGGCTCAAATTATATTCTCGGTGGTCGACACGGGGATTGGCATACCTGAGAAAAGGCAGCAGTCGATTTTTAAAAGCTTCACCCAGGCAGACATGTCGACGACCCGGAAGTATGGCGGTACGGGGCTTGGATTGTCGATCAGCCGTGAACTTGTTCGATTGATGGGGGGCGAGATCAGTGTCTGTAGCCAAGAGGGGCAGGGCTCGCGCTTTGAGTTTCGGGTAGAATTTAAAATATCCGGAGATCCGGGAGTCAATGCGGTGCCTTTTAATGGCGAATTAGCCGGCTTACGCGTGCTTATAGTCGACGACAACAAGACTAACTGCAATCTGTATCAACAAATGTGTACGGGATGGGGGTATCGCAGCAGTATTGTAAGTGATGCAGTCGCTGGGCTCATTTCGATGGAAGAGGGTGTGCGCCAAGGCGACCCGTATAAATTAATATTGATGGACCAGCAAATGCCTGGGCTGACTGGACTTGACTTAGCGAGCCTTATCCGCAGTCGGTCTGACTTGGAGGAGACTAAAATCATTTTGCTGTCGTCATCTTTAAACCGTGATGAGGCTGAGCGCGCGGATAGTTTGGGCATTTCCCGGGCGTTGGCGAAGCCGGTCAAGCGAGTTACTTTGCAGGAAGTCATTCTTGAAACTTTTGGCATAAAGAGTAAAGCGGGTCGGGCCAGGAGCTTGCATAGCCCATATAAAAGCGAGGGGGGAGACGCAGTCTTGCGTATTCTACTGGTCGAGGATAATCCGGTGAATCAAAATCTGGCCCGTCGTCGTCTGGAAAAGTTGGGGCATACGGTGGTGCTGGCTGAAAATGGGCGTGCAGCATTTGAAGCGGTTCAGCGTGAGACTTTTGATTGTTTATTGATGGATATCCAAATGCCTGATGTGGACGGTTATGAAGCTACGCGGATGATTCGGGAATATGAGGCAGCTGAGGGCCTTCCCCGGAACTACATTATTGCGATGACGGCTCATGCGATGAAGGGTGATCGTGAACATTGCCTGGAATGTGGTATGGATGATTATATCGCGAAACCATTCCAAGTCGAGTTGTTGAGTCAGCTGCTTGAAGTCGTGTCTAATTTAAAGCGGGCTCAGGCAGCAGGTTCTGGCACTGAATCAGGCAAGCAAAGTGGCAGATTTGCGCGACAACTGGCAAGTATGGAAGCGGAAAACAGGGAAGACCTGCTGGAAGCGGCCCCCTTGTTTTTGGATGCGGTGGAAGAAGACATCGCAAAGCTTGAGCGAGCCTTGCAGCAAGCGGATTTTAAACAGTGCTCCTTTATGGCTCACATGTTTAAAAGTGCGGCAGGCATATTTTCTGATAAAGAATGCGTCGCGCTGGCACAAGCGACTGAAGTCGCTGCTGGCCAGGAAGATATCCCAAAGCTCAAACAGGTTGTGGCGAAATTGATTATCGCCTTGCGTGAATTGTCCAAAGACGTGGAGTCAGTCCTTGGAGAGTGATTAAAATTCTCCTGTTTGCATAATTGCTTTTTCGGGCAAAGGCGCATTTACTTGGTCGCTTATGAGTTCTGTTCTGAAATTGCTCCTGGAAGGTGAGAGTCTGGATACTGCGCAAATGGCCCAGGTTCTTGGTCTTACCGAGTCCGAAATTGAAGCCGAGTTGACCCGCCTGAAAGCGGAGGAGATTCTGCTTGGCTGGCGCCCTGTGCTCAATCCAGAGCGTGCACAAGAGGGCATTGTTCGAGCGGTGATCGAGGTAAAAATAAGTCCGGAACGGGATGGAGGTTTTGATCGACTCGCCGCCCGGATCAGCCGTTTCGACGCGGTAGAGTCGTGCTACCTGATGTCGGGTTCTTACGATTTGCTGGTTTTTGCGGTGGGGCAGGATTTACGCGAGGTTGCGAGTTTTGTGTCCGAGCGCTTGGCCAGTGTGGAAGGCGTCCTTTCAACCGCGACTCACTTCATGCTGCGTGCGTATAAGGAACAGGGCCACCTGCTCCTTTCGCCTGCCGAGGGAGAAGATAAACCTGCAGTTAGCCCGTAATGAGTGATCTAGGACAACACTTTGTGGCGGACCACGTGCGAGGTCTGCCCCGTTCGGGCATTCGTGATTTCTTTGCAATTGTAGCGGCTATGCCGCAGGCGATTTCACTGGGAATCGGGGAGCCAGACTTTGTTACGCCCTGGCATATTCGGGAAGCGGCAATTTTCGCATTGGAAAAAGGCAAGACGAGCTACACCGACAACCTGGGTTTGATTCGGCTCCGGCGGGAGATCAGCCGCTATGTCGAAAATAACTTTGGCATCAGCTATCAACCGGAAACGGATGTATTGGTCGCGGTAGGCGTTTCTGAGGCATTGGATATCGCGCTGAGGGCTGTGCTCAACCCGGGCGATAAGGTGCTCTACCATGAACCCTGCTATGTTTCATATAGTCCGAGCATTGTTTTGGCGCACGCACATCCAGTGGCTGTAGCTACATCGGCGGAGGATCAGTTCGGCATCGACCCGGAGAGGGTTGAGGCGGCCTGGGAACCAGGCTGCAAGGTGCTGATGTTAAATTTCCCGACCAATCCGACGGGTGGTGTGACTGAGCGGGCGAAACTGGAGCGCCTCGCAAAATTTGCGATAGAGAAGGACTTGCTGGTGATCAGCGACGAGATCTACTCCGAACTTACTTTTGAGGGCGAGCACACCAGCATTGCTTCGTTGCCCGGCATGCAGGAGCGGACGATTTTTCTGCATGGGTTTTCCAAGGCGTTTGCGATGACGGGGTTTCGTATCGGTTACGCCTGCGGTCCAAAGCCGTTGATCGAGGCCATGATGAAGGTGCATCAATACAGTATGCTGTGTGCGCCGATTCTCTCGCAGGAAGCGGCCATCGAGGCGCTTAAAAACGGGGCACCGGCAGTGGCCAAAATGAAGGAGGCCTATCATCGTCGCCGAGATTTAATTGTGCGGCGCTTCAATGAAGCCGGCCTGAACTGCCATAGCCCAAAAGGTTCTTTTTATGCCTTCCCGTCCATTGAATCGACGGGGCTTGACTCGCTTAGCTTCTGCAAGGGGCTCCTCGATAAAGAGGAAGTCGCGGTCGTGCCGGGCACTGCGTTTGGTCCCAGTGGGGCCGGATTTGTCCGGGCGAGCTTCTCCACCAGTTACGAACGTATACTCGAAGCGACTGATCGCATCGAGCGTTATATTAATAAAATCCGTCCATGATTGATCCCTCCAGAACTGTGGCCTTAGTTGGCCGTCCCAATGTCGGAAAAAGCCGTCTTTTTAACCGGCTTTGCGGCAAGCGCATGTCGATCGTGCACGACATGCCCGGGGTGACGCGCGACCTCATCTCGACTGAGGTGCGCGACGACTATGTGCTGCTGGACACCGGGGGTATCGGCATGGAGTTGGAGATGACGCCCAAGAATATAGCCCATGCGGCGGAGGAGCAGGTCGAGTTTGCGATACAGGCGGCCAGTATAATTTTGTTTGTCGTGGATGTGCGTGCGGGGATTACATCGCTGGATGAGATCGTGGCAGAGAAGTTGCGCCGCTATGGGAAGCAGGTGCTTTTGGTGACGAACAAAGTGGACCTTGAGGAGAACGAGGCGGCGGCTGACGAGTTTCTTCGTTTAGGATTGGGCGAGCCATTCCGGGTCTCAGCAGAACACGGGCGTGGCATTGATGCGCTGGAGGCAGTGATCGAAGAGAAGCTTGGGCCCAAGCCTGATGGGAGTGAGGCGGACCGTTCGGAGCGTATTCGGATTTCGCTTTTGGGGCGTCCCAACGTGGGTAAATCTTCGATTGGTAATCGCTTGCTTAAATCGACTCGTTTAATCGTGAGCGACGTGCCAGGCACGACGCGTGACTCTGTTGAGCTGGATCTCGACTATGAGCATAAGGACGGCGAGCGGCTCAAGTTTCGCCTGGCGGACACCGCAGGCCTCCGCATGAAGCGCAAGGTCGACAGCCCGGTTGAATATTTCTCAAGTGTGCGTACCCAAGCAGCGATGGAGCGTTCCGATGTGGTTTTCCTGGTTATCGATGCGGTGGATGGAGTGACCAAGCAGGATCAGGCACTGGCCGGGGAGATTCTCGATGCAGGGCGGGCCTTGATCGTGGTGGTCAATAAGTGGGATTTGATCATTGAGCGATGGGAGCAAGACCCGATCGAAGGCTATAAGAACCTTAAGCATTTTCTGAAGAGCTACGAAGAGTCCTTACGCAAGGAGATGTTCTTCCTGCCGGACCCACCCGTTCTTTTTGTCTCGGCGATGAGTGGCTTTGAGATTGAATCGATGTTGGAAAGTGCGGCTGCGCTGCAGGCCACACTGGATATGAAACTGCCGACCGGGCGCCTTAATAACCTGGTCCAAAAACTGTTTGAAGCACGGGCGCCCAAGATCGTTGGGACCAAGCGCTTTAAAGTTTTCTATGCCGTGCAGACCGGCTCGCGGCCCCTGCGGATCCGCTTCTTTTGTAATCGTGTCGAGCGCTTGGACCCGGGCTATCGCCGTTATTTGGAAAAGGCAATCATCCATGATTTTCGTTTGGGTGGCTGTCCGGTTCGTTTCGATCTAGTGGGTAAAGAGCGGCGTTACGAAGAAGGAGAGGGCGATTTGGCACCCCGCCATAGCGATACCATTCAGAATAAAGCGCGTTTGAAAAAGATGGGGCCTGATGCCGCTAAAATGGACACGAAACATCCGGAGCGTCGCAAGAAAGTCTTTCAGCAAAAAGCAGCGCACAACCGGCGCGGCAAAAACTCTTAGCATGACAAGGGGACAAGCGTAATGAGGCTTTGAGGCAGCGCCTTTTTTGACTTAATACGCGAAGGCCAAAAGATTGTCGATCAAGCTTTCGAGATCTCCGTAGGCGAGTGCATTACGGTCGACCTGGACTGCGGATTGTAGGAGTTCGTCGTAGCGGAGGCCGGCAAAAGCACTTAGGTCGCCCACTTCGGCACGAGAGGCTTGGCCTGTCCAATAGAGGCAAAGCAGAGCCAGGGGATTGTGCTTTCGTTCTGCCTGCCAAGTAGCGAAGGCCTGTTTGCTGTCGCGCAGTTTGTATTGATAGATGGCTTGAATCGTTCGGATAGTGCTGTCGGGTTCGGCGCTTTTACTGGATTCGA
>REBV01000316.1 GCA_007692545.1 Puniceicoccaceae bacterium | reverse complement strand
AAGACCGTGCCGATCGCCGCCCGACGGAGCAGGGCGACGGCGTCGGGTTTGAGCACCGAGAGCTCGGTTCCATCAAAGTGAATTGTTCCGGCATCGGTGGATTCAATACCCCCGAGGCAATTTAGCAAGGTGGACTTGCCAGCACCTGACGGCCCCATCAAGGCAATCCGCTCCCCCGGCATCAGCTCAAACGAAACCGCATCGAGGATTTTGCGCTGCCCGTAGTGCTTGACCACGCCGGAGGCGGTCAGCAGTGGTATCGATGAGGACGTTGAGCAATTTGCGTGATCCATAAGCCTTGAGTGGAAGCGCGAAAGCTGCCCGACGCAAGAAAGCGCAGCGGCTTTCTCCAAGCAGCGTTACTGATCAATCAAGCTTACGGATTTCACGAAAAATAGTCCCCCGTCACGCCTGGGTAGCGCCGTCGTCGTGCTCGGCGATCGTTGCTGAAAGCTTTCCTTTCTTTCCGCTTGCATTCGTCAAATTGCCTTATAAACCTGTTTATGAAATGGAACTTTGTGAAAACGCCCCATCCAGTTGGTAAGCTTCGGACCTTAGTTTCCTAGTTTCTCGGCCCGGCTTAACAAACCTAAACCCCAACCCCCTCCATATGCGTAAAATGCGCGACCTCGAAAAATCAAAGCAGGGAAAACGGACCCACCCATTCACAACGAGGTTTCGCGCTCATTATTGCGCTGTCGCTCATGGCATTCGTGGTGCTCCTTTTGCTGTCCATCGCTGCCTTCGTTCGGGTGGAAACGGAGGCTGCGGAAAGGAGCATTTACCAGCTTCAGGCTCGAACAAATGCCCAGCTTGCACTCGCAGTAGCATTGGGCGATCTGCACAGGCACCTGGGGCCTGATCAACGGGTATCTGCCTCTGCTGATGTGTTTGCGGAAGACGCGGACAACTCAACGCTCGAAGAAAGACATTGGATTGGCTCATGGAACACTCAGGATTTGGCGGAGTCCTGGCCCGAAACGGATCGTCAGGCCCGGCTGTCCAATGCGCGCTGGCTGGTCAGCGGCGAAACGCCAGACCCCGAAACGGGACTGGATCAAACCCAATCAAAAAGGGTAGAAATCCTTCAAATCCCGAACGCAGGCGAAGAAGTCTCAATCCGTGTTCCCTTCGTTGCTATTGATTCTGGGAATTCGCGACTAGCCGGAGGCTTTGCCTTCTGGATCGGTGATGAAAGCACCAAGGCCAAGATTAGCCCGGCACTGAGCGCAGAAGCGATCCGTGCCGCACTTGAAAATAACATCCATGGTGAACGGAGCCTGGCATTGTTGAATAGTACGGCACTTTCCCAGCGGTGGGCTGAAACCATCGCCGAAAATTTCGATCGTTATTTGACGGAAGGGGTGAATCGACCGCTCAACTCCCTGTTGGAGGTGTCGCTGGTGGTGGATGATCTTAGTCCCGAAATGGCCCTCGAGCATTTTAAAGATTATACTTTTTCATCCGCGGGCCTCTTGACTGACACTTTGAACGGTGGGTTGCGTAGGGATCTAACAAACCTTTTTGAAAACCCTGATGTGTTTGAAAGGGTTTTTCCGGATGTCGCATCGCGGGAATTTTTCACGGGTGCGTACAACACGACCGGAACCCCAAACTGGAGTATCCTCAAAGACTACTATCGGCAATATCTTCGGGATCGGCCAACGCCCAACTCCTTTTCGCCGTACGATCCCCAAGAGCTCAACAGTGCGAGTGAAATTTTCTATGTAAACACTCTGGGTCAACCTTACCGCGAGGAGAGTCCAAACCGTCCCAACAGTCGTGACGGTATCTACCAGCGCAACAGTCCGGTAGCACCCGTCCTCGGTCATATTCAATTCGGGCTCTACCTCGAATACGTCGAAGACACTGACAATGCGGGTACTTACCTTCCCCGTATTCATTTTCGTCCGGTCATTGGCCTCTACAATCCGTACGACACCACGCTTGATTTACCTGAGATGCATTTTGAACTGCCCTTCCAGCCGGAATTAAGAATCGCCCTCGACAAGGCCGATGGCCGCGTCGAAACAAGATTTTTTCTGAACGAGATATCCCCAACGGTTGAGGTAGGCAGAAACAATATTCTCCCTTATCTGAAGATCGAAGCATCGTCGGATAACAACCTCCGTCCCGGCGAGTTGCGCTACTTTGGAGTGAGCGAAACCAATCGGTGGACCCAAGACAGCAGTGGCAGCGCCGTTATTGTGCTCTCTGCCGGGGTCGACGAGAGTAAAACCATTTGGATCGACCCTTTCGAACATTCATTGATAGCAGTAGAGGAAGGGCCGGTTGCGAATGTCGACCGTGACCCGTCAAATCCCGCCTACCGTCAAGCTGGCTTCACTCCCGCTGAACGGGAAAACCTCACCGCGGATTCTTTAATAACAAATGTCGACTTTCGCGTGATTCGTTTCTCTGGTCGCGTTGGATACAAAAGCTCATTGCGCGACCTCACGAGCGTCCTCCGCGATCGCGGCGTGCAAAGCATTGAGGAACTGACCAACCAGCAGTTATCCAGTTCGAACCAAAGCGCGCAGGTGGGGAGCTTACTTGGCAATAAGATCGAGCTGGGCACCTGGGGATTTAACATTCGCACCGTCGATGAAAACCGCGACATCCTCCGAAACATGGTTGACGCCAATCCGCGGGCCCTCGCCGGAAAATCGATTTGGGAAGGCACTCAAGTAAATGGTCCGCCAAACGACCTCGAAGGCTTTAAGGTGCTGGGTCCTTTCACTACGCAAGGAAGCGGCGGAAGTTTTGCCATCGTCGATAGCGACGGTCCCGACCTTTTTGATACCGAACGTTCAAACGGCGGCATGGGAGATGTATACGGATCGGGCGGGCAGCCTCAGGTGATCCTCTTCGAAGTCCCCCGAAAGCCCTTGCTCTCCCTCGGGCAGTTGCAACATGCAAATCTATCGCGGTTCACCCACGACCCGGCTTATGTCGTCGGTAACTCCTACGTCCCGCTAAGAATTCCGCCGGAGCAGACCGAAGCGATCTACGCTTTCAACAGCAATATCTTTTCCAACAACAATTCCGAGATTCCCTATGTAGACACCTCATACAAAATCAATGAAGCGCTCTGGGACGGCTACTTCTTCTCCGGGTTCGTTGCCTCGCTTGATAGCGACAATTTTGACCAATACCTGGATCAAACACTTCCATTGCCAAACCCCAGGCTGCGCCCCTTGCAACAGGTCCCGGAGCTCGCCTTCACCAAAGCGCAAACTACCTCAGCGAATGAGGCGGACGACGCCTACCGAACAAATGCGGCCCAGCTTTGGATAGATGGAGCCTTTAACGTCAATTCCACGTCGGTGGAAGCTTGGGTATCCATCCTATCCGCCTTAGGTAAAAACCCTTTGACTCCAAGGAATCCGATTACAGGAGCGCCTCAGAACGAAATTACTCCCCTGCGCTTTTCGCGGCTCTCCACACCACTCAGCGCATTGCCCGGCGCTGGCGATGCTCCGGAAGACCGTTTCTGGTATGGGCAACGTGAACTATCCGAGCAACAGATTCGAAGGCTCGCTGAAAATATCGTCGAACAAGTACGCTTGCGCGGCCCTTTTATCAGCCTTGCCGACTTTGTTAATCGGCGCGTGCTTACTGCCGCGGCGGATCCCGATCAAACCCGACTGTCAGGGGCATTGCAAGCTGCCCTCGACAAAATCCCGGACGGAGCTCCAAACGGTAGTAACTCGATCAATGCGGAGTTTAACGGGATCGCGCCCTTCATCACAAACGCGAACTTCAGCAGTGGATCGATTGTGGCTGAAAACTTGATCGGCACGCAAGCGACGTCCTTTCCAGGATGGATTCAGCAGGGCGACATCCTTCAATCCATCGGACCGATCATCAGCGCGCGGGGTGACACTTTTATCATCCGCTGCTTCGGTGAGAGCGTCAACCGGCTTACCGGGGAGCGGGAAAGCGCAGCGCACCTTGAAGCGCTTGTTCAGCGTATCATCCTTCCCACGGAACCTGCGGGGCCGACTGCAACGACTGCCGAAATCCAAAATCCTCCAAGTGACTTTGGACGGCGCTTCGTCGTCATCTCCTCCAGGTGGGTCGAACCAAATCAATGAATTATTTTCTCATGTATTACCGTCAGCTTACGTACCTAATACTCAGTATTTTTGCTTCGCTCGCCGCGCAGGCAGAGGATAGATCCTCTGCGACGAATGGGAGCTCCAACGGACAGAATTTCGCAGCCATTTCTTTCGGCACCCCCCTGAGTGATCTCGCTTACGTTTACAGAGGGGAGTGGGTCGAGCTATTTATTCCGAACCAGGCGTTCTCTCTTAACTACCCGATTGATTCATCCGGCCCCTTGAGCTTTTACCAAGGCGCGAGCAAGGAAGAGGTGTTGCGTCGGAGAGGAACCGACTCGCCCGTGCCGCCGATTGCCAGCATTAATCTGCCCGAATCAAGCAGCCAAACGATTAGAATCGTATTCACCGGTGGGGAGTCCAGCCGACTCAGAGCCAACTTACTGCCGGGTGGTGAGGATCCGATCCCTCTGGGCAATTATCGATTTTTCAACCTCACTCAAAACCCCATGGTCGGCATGCTGGGTACAAATCAATTTGAGCTTTCCCCTGCGAGTTACGAAACGATCTCACTCGATGATCATAGCGAAACGACGACTCATATAAGGATGGCTATTCCAGACGAAAATGGGGCTTGGGGGCGTGCCTACAATCGCCTTTGGGAGATTCGGAGAGAAAATGTCGTCTACGTTTTCGCCTTCACCAATGACCGAAATCAGCTGAGTTTGAGACGGGTTTCAGAGAACCCGGCGATCCGCGCTCAAATGCAATCGGAGGTTGAAAGATGAGCAGGCTTACAGGCTACCTCACGGTTTTCATTGACTCCCTGTACTGATCTCTAATAAACGTGTTTATAACAGGTTGAGCACCTGTTTTCTGTTCACGCTCCCAGCAAGCCAAACTAAATACCCATGTTACGAAAATTCCTGTCTACGATTCCTCTCATCGCCTCATCGTTTTTGCTTGTCGCTCACGTAAGCGCGTCGAGCACAGAGCCCCATTGGTGGGTTTATTTGACGCCGGAAGAAGGTGCGCAGCTTTATCAGGCGCCTGAATTCGCGACGATCAAAGCGGAAGCTGATGACTACGTAGCGGTCAGTGATTTTGGTTTGCCTGCTTCAGTGCCCCGGCGCTCGATCAACCATGGGCATCAGTTCATCGAAGAATCGGCCCGAGCGATCGAGATTGTGAGCGCTACCTATTTCGCTTTAAAGCATGGAGCTCATGGTGGGGATGCCAATGCACCTGAGCTAGCCCCCTATCTGAACAAAGCGTCGGAACTTTGGCGGGACATCGCGCACTGGGGACCCGTTTATCTTTGGACGGAAAGCGGAAGCTCAAATCTGGATTCTGAGAATCGCGGATGGCGGGAAGGGGATATCGCGCTCCGGAGCTGGCTTCCGGGGGCTTTCGTTTCGTATGACGCGATTCGAGATGATTTGTCGGCTGCGGACTCAGCTGAGATTGATACCTGGCTGAGCGATCTGCAGGACACGATGTGGAATTCACCACCCTTATATGATGTCAACCACAACCGCGGCAGTTGTCGCTTTGCGATTGCTCACGTCCTCGC
>REBV01000313.1 GCA_007692545.1 Puniceicoccaceae bacterium | reverse complement strand
TGCCAAAACGCTCATGACGATGGTTGTACCACACACTGAAGCGCTGCTTAAGGGTCTTCATAAACTCTGAGACATCGCCCATCCGCGCCAGGAGTTTGCGCCGGATTTCAGTTGCCTCCCGGCCATTTTCAGCCAGCAGCTTGGCCATCACTTGAATCGAAGCGCTCTGGTAGCGTGTCGGCTTCGGGTAGAGTACCCGGTAACGCCGCAAGAGTTCCGCATCCGAAACAGTTTCCTGGTAGGGCACCAGCACCAGCACATGGAAGTGATTATTCATCACGCAGTAGGTCAGGATCTCGACCCCGCAAAAGTCAGCTACCTGCCACAGCATCCGCCGCAACCGCTCCTTATCCCCATCAGTAAAAAGATGCTCCCCATTAACCGTGCGTGTCATGCAGTGATAAACCGCATCCACCCCCGGCTCCGTGATTTTTAACCGTGATCGCCTCATCCCCTAAGAAACAAAAACCAAAACACATTAAGTCAACTAAAATGTGACTGTCCCTGCTAATGCATTTTGTCTTGATAGTAGCCTCGAAGAACTGGCACGGATGCTCGGCGAGCGTAAGTCCGCCTCTGCCCGCGCCCACGCTGAGGAGTTGCTTGGGACGAATCGATGAAAGAAGTTGACTGTGGGGGCGGTCCTGTCTGCTTATCTTGCTTCTTTTCTCATGATTGATATTAAGCTACTTCGCGAGCAACCGGATTTTGTCCGCGCTGCCATTGCCCATAAGAAATTCACGACCGACATCGATTGGGTCCTGAAACTCGACGCCGCGCGCCGTGCCAAGATCACTGAAGCCGAACAGGCGCGGGCCGAGCAGAAGGCGGCCAATAAAGAAATGGCTGCTTTGCCCAAGGGCTCGCCGGAGTTTATCGAGGCAGTCAAGGGCATGAAAGCCATCGCCAACCGGGCTAAGGACCTGGAAGCCGAGGCTAAAGCGGCTGACGAGGCTTTCCAAGAGGCTTTTCTTTCGATTCCGAATTTACCGGACCCCTCGGTTCCTGTCGGCAAAGGGGAAGACGAAAACGTAGTCGCTGCCACTTGGGGCGATGCGGATGCTGATTTCCCGCATGCGCTGCCACACTTTGATATCCCCTGGTTTGAGTCGCGCATCGACTTTGCCCGAGGGGTCAAGACGACGGGTGCGGGCTTTCCCTTCTACGTCGGCGAGATGTCGCGCCTGGTCCGTGCGCTGATCAATTTCTTTCTGGAAGAAGCACGTGAGAATGGTTACGAAGAAGTGCTCCCGCCGATCGTAGTCAACGCCGAGAGTGCTACTGCCACCGGTCAGCTCCCCGACAAGGAAGGGCAGATGTATGTCGACGAAAACGAAGGCCTCTACCTGATTCCCACCGCCGAGGTGCCGGTCACCAATTTTTACCGCGATGAAATACTTGAGGCGGATCAATTGCCGATCTACCGCTGCGCCTACACGCCCTGTTTCCGCCGCGAAGCTGGCAGCTGGGGTGCCCACGTGCGCGGGCTGAATCGTTTGCACCAGTTCGATAAGGTGGAGCTGGTCAAGTGGACGGATGCCGAGACTTCGATGGACGAGCTGGAGAAGTTGCGTGAGAATGTTGAAGCCACCTTGCAGAAGCTGGAACTGCCTTACCGGGTGCTGCGTATGTGCACCGGCGACATCGGCTTTCCCCATGCCAAACAGTACGATCTCGAAGTCTTTGCCGCCGGCCAAAAGCGCTGGCTGGAAGTCTCCAGTTGCTCCAACTTTACCGATTTCCAGGCCCGCCGCGCGGGCATCCGCTATCGGGGTTCCGACGGCAAGCCCGTGACGGCACATACCCTCAATGGTTCCGGCCTGGCCGTGCCCCGGGTGCTGGCGGCTATTCTGGAAAACAACCTACAAGCCGACGGCCGCGTCAAAGTGCCCGAGTGCCTCCAGTATTGGATGAAGCAGGAGTTTATTGGCGAATCGAAGTAAGGGATACGAGATACGGGATACGGGATTCAGGATATGGGATGCTGAGCGTAGCGGAGATGGTCTTGGCAAGTCCCGCCGAATGAAAATGAGCGAAGCGAGTCGGGGCGGGTTGCGGAATTTAGTTTGCAGTTGACAATAGACTAGTTGGCTGGTTTATTTGAGCTATGTTAGAAATTGGTATTTTTGAGGCGAAAACGAAGTTTTCCGAACTGTGTACACAGGTCGAGGAGGCTGGTGTTGAATATATCATCACCCGTCGGGGGCGTCCGATCGCGCGTATCACGGGTGTCGCCCCCAAGCGGGAGGATTCTATTGGTCTTCTTGAGCGGATGGCTCAGACTGATCAAGCGCATGGGAAGATTGCTGAAGATGAAGCGGATTTTCCGGACGTCTGGTTGCATCGCAGTAGGGGACGCACCGATCCTCTTGCGGAGGAAAACTCATCAGCCGACGCATGAAATACTTGTTGGATACTAGTGTGTGCTTGCAACCGATTAAACGGCGTCCGGTTTTAGCGGCATTGGAGCGCTGGGATACCCAGGGATTGGATGCATTGGCGACTTCGGCGGCCTGCCTGGCCGAGATAGAGTGGGGCCTGTATAAGCTGGCTTCGGAGCGCCGCTGGCTTGGCTACCGTCGCGACATTCTTCCCTCCGTCCGTGCATTGTCTGTCGATTCGAACGTTTGGTCCAAGTGGGCAGTCCTTAAGGCACGGCAAGATGCACTCGGTTTGCCCGTGGATGATATCGATCTAGTGATCGCCGCCACGGCTCTGTGTAACGATTTGATTGTGGCTACTTTAAATGTCCGGCACTTCGCCCAGATTGAAGGTTTATGCTGGGAAGATTGGTCTTGTTGAAAATAGGTGGAAAGTGGGAGGCGCGCGACTTACAAACCCAGTCGGGTTGCATGCCATGAGGCTTCTGCCCGGTTGGAGATGCTCAGCTTGCGATAGATCGATTTCACATGACTGGCTACTGTGCTTGGGGCGATCCCCATTTGTTTGGCCACCTCGCCATTGCGTAGCCCCCGCGCGATCAGCGAGAGGGTTTGCTTTTCGCGCTCGGTCAAAAGGCTCGGCTCCAGGTCGCTTGGGCCTGTTCGTTGAAAATGCTTCATGATACGCCGTGCGATAGAGGGAGACAGGGCGGGGATACCGACCGAGAGGTCAGCCAATTGACGGCTCAACAGCTCGGCTGGTTGCTCTTTCAGGAGGTATCCCTGCGCCCCGGCTGAGAGGGCAGCGACGATGTGTGGGTCCTGACCCATCACAGTGACAATGACACAAATAGTCTCCGGCGAACACCGCCCAAAATGCCGCAGAGCATCCAATCCAAATCCGTCGGGCAGTGCGAGGTCAATTAAAACCAAGTCAAAAGACATCTTCTCGGCAAGAACAAGGGCTGATTTGAGGTTGTCCGCTTCCTCGACTTGGCATTTTTGGAATGCGGCGGCGACGATTTCTCTCAGCCAGCGGCGACACTCGGCCAGGTCTTCAATAATAAGGCAATTTTTCATATTAGGTTGTTGAGATTGGGATGGATGCCTCCAGGCAGGTTCCGTTTCCGAGACTGCGTAGGGAGAAGCTGCCATTCAACGCACGCACGCGCTGACGCATATTGCCTAGGCCACAGCCGCCGTGTGACGGCTCTTTGGGTAGCCCCCGTCCATTGTCGCGTAGGCGGAGTCGAAGTTCACTGGCGTGGTTCTGGATCGAGATTTCGACCCTATCGGCAAGTGTGTGGCGGATTACATTACTGACGGCTTCGCGCATGATCGAGCGAAGCGCATGGCACGTGGCTGCTGTCACATGGGTCACATCCGGTCCTGATTGTTTCCACTCCATTTGGATACCAGCAGCTTCGAGGCGTTCGGCGGTCTCAACCCGGAGTTCGGCCAGCGTGTCCGCGATGGAGTCCGGACCATCGAACGCATTATTGATCACTCCACGCAGATCTGTTAGTGATTCACGGATACGGAGATCCTTGGAGGGTGCATCCAAACTATGTAATGCGGACAGCAGTTGTGCACCGATAGTATCGTGCAGATCGCGGGCGATGCGGCTCCGCTCCTCACACACGCCTTGCTCGTAGGCCGCCAAGCTTTCGAAAGCATATTTCACCATGGCGACCAATTCACTCGCCAGAGCCGCATCGCGCGGATGAAAGAGCGCGTGCCCATGCTGCGCATAGGCAAGTCGGAGTGCGGGTAGTTGACCGACCGGAGGCAAAATCAGGGCGAGCCCATCCTCTTCAATCAAAATACGCTCGGGATCATGGGCGGTGCATTCGGTAATTCCCACCGGATTGAAGACCGAAGCCATGACGGCCCGCCAACGCGCTATTGCGCTCTCTTTACCCGGAGGCACCAGCGCGACATTCATCACCCGGTGAAAAAGTGCCGTAGCATTTTCCGTCTTCTGCCCGGCAAAACGCTGCCATAGCCAGCCTCGCAGCGGTAGCCAGACGACACCGCAGACCACTAAAGCTACGGCCAGTGAGGTCCCCGACGATAGGTGTAGCCCATACAGGAAAAATAGATCCAGCACCACCAGTAGCAAGACGATCAGCATCCAGGTAATCACACGCCGCCACCAGTTGCCCAACTCAAACAATCGGTAGCGTAAGATGCCCAAGGCCAGCCCACCATAAACCAGCAAAAAGAGTAGGAATGCGTAACCTTGAATCGGGGAGGTATCGACCCCGAGAGTCTGGGGCAAGAGGATGAATAAGGCAAAGGCGCCAGTCCCCACCACCCAGGAAAGCAAAAACCACTGTAACTTCGCCCGGGCCAGCGGATCGCCACGGCTGATTCGCCAGTGCACCGCCGCCAGTCCAAAGGTGGTGGCGACTGCGACCATGACGAGGAAGCGCCGGGCGAAGGTCATCGACTCAAACACGTCCAGATATTGCGCCCCAAACCAAATAACAAATAGCCCAACCACCGCAGGCCCCAGCCAAGTAGGTGCGATTCTCCGCGGATAAACAAGTAGCAGGCCGACAAAGCTGGCGGCAAAAAGACTGCCGCCGAAAAAATTCAGATCACTGGCCCACTGCAGCAGGGCCCCTGGCACAGCCAATTCACGCGTGGTGTAGACTGCCGCCGCCGGAGCGAAGAGTAGGGTAGCGGCACCGCTTAAAAGTAAGTAGCGCGCAGCAGAATCCCCCTGACGGAAGGCAAATACCGCCGCAGATACCAGCCAGGCGACCAGGCCGACGAGGCACTGCACCCAAAAATCCGGCGGTAGGTTGCGCAGTGGTCGGCCACTTAAATGCGGGTGGACGATAAACGTTTCGCCTGTGTCGCTCATAAAGCAGATCTCAGGCGATGCTTGAATGCGAGCCAGGCGGCTTTGCCGTTCTAAAAACTCACGGTAGGTGCTGAAGGTACCCATCGCTCCATCCGGTTCGGTGGTCAGGTCGAGGCTCAATAGTTCTATCCGCTCGTCTCCGCTCTCCACTGAGACGAGTCGGGTGCCAGGGGGTATGGCCGCCGATGGGCCCACCGACGAGCGCACCACCGCACACTGATTTACCTCGGCCGGGGCCAGCTTTAAGCCAAGCCAGGCTTGCTGCTGGGCGAGAAGAGTAACGGTCACCATGACCCCAACTCCCAGAGCAATCGCCAGCGCCAGCAGCGTCACCGGTGCAAACCTGTATCGGCGGACGATAGGTTCAGAGCTCATGTGTTTAATAATTCGCTAAATATCCCCTGTTCAGGGGATTGTGTAAAAAACTAA
>REBV01000308.1 GCA_007692545.1 Puniceicoccaceae bacterium | reverse complement strand
TCGTTGTTTTCCACATTCGGCGTAACGGCCATTTCTACACCAACGTTACGAACAGTGAAGTCACGTGGTGTACCTGCAGTAATGGTGACCGAAGCGTTGCCTCCGCCGCCACCTATACTTCCACCAGAGGCTTGAGATACCTGAGAATCAATGTCGCCGTAGCTTTCCGGATAGCGCAGTTCCTGGGCAACGGTGATAGTGGCACGCTTACCTGAGAGCACTGTTACCTTGGGAGCACTCATCAAATCGCTTCCAGTCTTTCTCGAAAGAGCACGAATCGCAACATCCACCGGATAGCGGCCGAGATTCCAACCGATGTTAGCAATCGCGCCAGCTCCAGTTCCGAGATCGAGTACTCCCGGGATTTGAGGAGGGAAGAAATCAACTCTTTCGTTTAGTCCCGCAGAAGCAGGAGTAGAAAAAGGATCGTTCGGGTCCCCAACTGCTGGAGTATCAGCCGATGTAATCCGGATCTGAGAACCACGCTCGCTCAATGAAAACGCTTCAGTCAAATTACGTGACTGCGTGTTAAACATAGCGTTGTTTCCACCAACCATCCAGTCGAAGCCGAGCTCTTCGAGATCGTTTTGGGCAACTTCAAGGAATTTTGCTTCGATTTCGACCTGCTTGGTCTCGTCGTAATTACGCAAAATCGTGCGCATACGATCAAGGTTGCGGGTGGTCTGCGTAACGATTAATTGCTCACCGTCGAAAGCAAGGCTTGCTCCAGAGATTTCAAAATTCACACCCGCACTCTGGAAGAAGCGCTGTAGTTGTTCGACTTCGTCACTCTGGGAGGCACCGCCGCCACGTGGCTCAGGAGTTGCCACAGCAAAAGGATCTGATGAAGCACGCCCGCCAGAACCGCCGCCACCGCCGCGGACACCTGTCAAACGAATGACCGTTGCACGGGTGATCGGGAAGAAGTCAGTCACGAGGTCAGCACGCTCACCACGTTGATCGGTCGGTGTTATAGTCACAGCACTGGACCCAACGTCATATGCGAAGTTAACCTGCTGCGTGATGAAGGTGAGAATTTCGTCAAGAGAAAGATTACGAACATTAATGTTAACGCGAGGATTATTCGTGTTCGCATCAAAAAGTGGGATCATGTTAACACCAACACCATCTGGATCTCGGTCGACCGAAAGTTCTGATAGTGTTTCAATCACACGAGTCAACTCCATGCCTTGGAAGTTGACGCGGGGGATCGTGATCGTGCGGAGCTTTTCGAGGATGGTCTGGTCTCGAACATCGTCGTCGAGGCGAGTGCGCTCAACATCGAAAACCTTGGGACGATCCCATGCTTGGTTGACCTCTGCCAGCATCTGCTGACGTGTTTTGTAGCGATTCTGCTCGTGAACAGTTGTTATGATTGCAGCGAGTCGTTCTTGAAAAAGCTTAGCCTCAGCATTGTTCGGATCGCGCGCCTCGACATCCTGGAAGGTACGAATGGCCCCTTCGTAATCACCTTGTAAAAACTGATGGCGCCCGCGCCCGATCAGTTCAGCGATTTGCTGTTGGCTCTCTACATAGGCCGGGCTGACCTCTGCAATATCGTAGTTGCGCGGGTTACGGAGCTCTTGAATCATCCCTTGGGTAACCCGGCTCGCGGTAGCGGCATCTCCGCCAGCTTGGCGGTAATTGGCGAGCAATTCATTAGCCTCGGCACTGCGCCCCTCGGAGGCAAGCTGACGAGCGTTAGAGAGCAACACGTAGGCTGCAGCAGAATCCAGCTCATTCAGAACCGGAGCAGTCGCAACATTCACATCGAGATTGCCACGTGCTTCGCTGATCAAGGCGTTGGCATCGTCGTATGCTCCTAAATCAGCAAGTTTGCGGGCATCCGAAGCCGCGCGCCGCGCCGCTGAAATCTTCTCTGCTTGTTGAGCTTCGGCACCAGCCAATACGCCGCTCTCCCGAGTAGTCGCGGTGCTGGGCGCCGTGGCTCTGGCAAGGTCAGCTTCGCTGGCACGCCCGAAAACTGCGCTCCCGCCGTCACGACGTTCTATTTCCGAGTTGATGGACGCCAGCAAACGCTGAGCGTTTTCATTGTCGGGTGCCAAACGAACAAGGGCTTCCGCATTTTGCTGAGCGGTTTGTAAATCACCTGAGTCTCGAGCACGAAGGGCATCGGCCATCAAACGGATCTTCTCAGAGGTTGTATCCGCAAAGGTGGGGGTTGTTGTTGCGAAGAACGACATCCCAAGAGAACCGCATAGTAAAAGCGGAAGGATGCGTGATCGGATGGCGAGGTATTTTTTCATATGCTGCTGTTGAGACACGTGTTTAGATTATAAATTCGGGTTTAAAAGAGACCTTGAAAAAAGTCGTCTTCATTATCGGGTGTTGCTTCTGGTGCGGTTTCGGACGGTCCTGTGTCTAGGCCGTCGAGGGGATCTGGTTCAAAATCTTGCCTGAGTGAGAGGATGCGACGCTCGGGTTCTCCGTCATCTTCAGTAGCCGCTTTCTCAACCGTAACGGTTTGATTTTCAAGATTAATATTTTTTACGGTAAATTTGCCACTCGGATTTTCAAAGGTGTCACCGGCTCTCTCGACCTCAACTCGAAAGTCTGGATGCTCGCGCGAGGCGAGTTCTATGGTGATGGAATCAGTATAGATCACCTCTCCTTGACGCATCGTTACTTCCATTTCTTCATCCTTGTCGTAGAGGACGACCGTCGCCAACCGCGTAATCGCACCTGAGGCATCATCTTGGCGCACCACAGTGAAGTCGCGTATTTCAAAACCTGATTCTGGATACGCACGCCCTTTGCGAGCACTGATTTGGCGGCGGGCCTCGGTATCGAAGATGTAAATAATACTTGTCGAAGGATCTGTCAGATCGACCTCAACAAAGCCTTGGAACTGAAAGCGATAGAGATCCTGCTCCATCCGTGCGAGGTAAACACCGAAGGGAACCACTTCATCCGCACTCGGATCAATCGGCTCGCTGGAAAAGAGACCGGTCTCCGGGTCGATGTAGATCTTGGGCGGCGTAAAGACGTCGTAAATCCAAGTCGTCGACTGAGCTCGAGGGCGAGGCCAGTCGCCTTCAAATTCAGTACTTGGGCTGAATTCAATTTCGGCATAGTCCTCACCAGAGGGCGCAAAGCTAGCAGTCGGTGCACCTTCACCCGCATTCATGAGGTAGAAAGCGCCGCTCCCGGCGACGATGATCAACGCTAGGATAAAAATGAGTTTGTCGTAGAATTTCTTCATTCCGAGGGGCAAAAAGCGGTTAACTTATTGTGAATCGCCTTCCGGCAGGGTCACTTGAATATATTCGAGGATAACGGTGTATTCGGATTCGTTGTCTTCGATCACGGGGCGCTGGGTGGCACCTAAATTTGTCTGTGGGCTGCGGCTCGGAGCGGTTGTTGAGGCGGCTGGACCGAAAATGTCTTCCAGACTCGAACCACCACCAGAGCTACGCCGCTGAGGGGTTGTATCCCGCCGGTGACGCTGAACTTCGATGCTGCGCACGACGATCGGCAACTCGAACTCTGCCAGGTTGTTCAAAAATCCGCGTAATACATCAGTGTACCCGGTGAAAGTAAGCCTGAACGCCAAAGTGTCGATAGCATCCGGCACCCGAGCCGATAAAGCCGGGTCCATGGTAAAACGGTCTCCCGTTGCACTCGCTGTCCCTGTCTGCGGGCGTCCACCTGTCGTTGTCGGCGGCGTTACTTCTATCAACTCGCGCTGTACTCTTGTGATCGAGACCGGGTTTGCCGCGAACAGCTGCTCCAAAATGTATCCGAGCACTTGGCGCTGCAGGTCGATCCGTTCAACGAACTGTTCCGGAATGGCGGGGGATTCGGTTACGTATCGCTCAAAGCCAAATCCAAAATTTGCAGGAGTGGTCACCCGAAAGCCGCGCTCCTCAGCATCTTCAGCCATCCGGCGGTAGCTGGTGATGTGCCGCTGAATTCGTGAAATGAGCTGAACGGGATCACTTGTCGTTGTCAGATCCTCACCAGATTCGAGGCGCTGACGAATTGCAGAAAGGTTTTCAGCTAATGCTTCGACGTTAGCCTTGGCGGCGGCCAAATTTTCTCTGGTCGGAGCCGGATTGGATCGATGGGCGTTATCGGCTTCACGCTTCACGCGCTCAAGCTGACTTTCAGCCTCGTTTAGTTCCCGCGTTGCACCGACGAGGAGGTAAACCCCAGCGGCAAAGACGAGAAGACATACAATGACAAGGGCGCTGAAAAGCGGATTCTTCTTGAAAAAATCCATGACGATTTAAAGGGGCTTGGTCGGATCGACGACCAGATTGATACTGAAAGGGAGCACATTCAAACCTTCCGCAATGGAGGTCCAAGTGATGTTTGGCGTGCCAGCGGATACGATAAAGCGAGAATCAGCAAAGCTGTCGATAAGGGTCTGAATCCGCCGAGCGAGAGCATCCTCATCCACCGCATCTTCGCGAACAGATTCGCGGATCAACATGCGTCCACGCAGGGTAACAGTGTACTCGGTGGTACGGCCATCGGTCGCAGCGCGGCGATTAACACGTAACTCGTCTAGCCAGACATCCTCAGTTCTGAAGAGACTTTCTTGCAGCTCTCCGAGGAACTCTAGCCAGTTCGACTTCGAATCTACCAATCCTTCAATCAACTGGATAGTATCGCGAATAGACTCAGCTCTTTCACTGGTCTCAGCTATCGATTGAGTTAGCGTTCGAACAGGAGAGACGGTTTGCTCGATCTGACCTGCGGATTCACGATATTCCGCCGCATTCGAGGTGTAGACCATCCAAGCGGGGAAAGGGCTCAAGGCGAGGCAAACTGCAGCGAGTGCCAGGAACGGCTTGCGCCCAGCAAATTCCATGGACGATTGGATCTCCTCTGGAAGGAGATTTACCCCGGCGGCATTAGCCAGAGTCGGGCGCACGGCTTCCCCGACAATTTCTCCAATCTGCAAGCGTAAGATGTTAAAATCGAGGTCCACGCCGCCATCGACTGAAACATTATTTAGGGGGTCGAAGTACTCGACGTCCATCGACTGCTTCTCGCTCAAAAATTCAGAAAGTGCGGGCACCAGCGAACCACGACCAGTCAGCAAGATACGTTTCGGTGCCTTACCCCCTTTTTGTCGACGGTAGTTAACAATCGACCGGGTGATCTCTTGGTTCATCTTTTTCATGAACCCCTCTGCAGCACTATTTATGAGCTGCTCAGTTGATTCTCCCCCGTTACTCTGGGTATCGCCACTAAAGAAGCGAACTTTCAAATTCTCCGCCTGAGCGAAAGGTTTACCAATACTATCGGCGATCGCCTGAGTGAGAGAATTTCCGCCCAACTGGATGTTGCGGACGAAAAAACCTTCCGGATTGCAGAATAGAAGATTTGAGCTCCGCGCGCCTATATTGATCAACAAGACGTCGTCGTTCTCGTTCGGGTAAGCAGCCTTAAAGGCATTGTAGTCCAACACCGTAACAGCGCTAATCGCCTCCGGGACCAAACCGAACCCACTAACCTCGGAACAAAAGCGGTCAATAGTGTCTGCTTTCGCCGCAATAAAAAGAACTTCAGTCTCAACCCCATCATCACCAACAACTTGAGTGTCCCAAACAACTTCACTGAGGGGGTAAGGGATGTTCTGCTGGGCCTCGAAAGCAACGATTTGTGCTCGCTTTGAATCCTCCACGTGGGGAATACGCAAGGTTTTGGTCAGCAACTGGTGGCCCGGCGCAATAAAGGTTGCCCGTCCGGACAGCTTGT
>REBV01000212.1 GCA_007692545.1 Puniceicoccaceae bacterium | reverse complement strand
TCACTCTTACAATAAAACCTCCCGGGCTTGGTGGCCAGAGGCGTCCGCGAGCGGACACGCCACGAAGACTACTGGGCGAGGTGCTGACTTAAGCATAGTTCGATATGGTTGCAGTCATCGGCAGTCGTTCCCTGTATAAGCCCTAAACAGCCTTAAATTAGCGCCGGCGTCTTGAGGCGACGAGCATAAGGGCCCCCAATGCGGCTAAGAGGCCTGAAGAGGCAGGCTCGGGAATGACTCCGAACAAGCCTGTGGTATCCAGCTCATTCTCGATAAAGGCCGATCCACCCGAGACCAGATCCAAGCCACCAGGACCAGCTCCAGTATCTTGTGGAAACATGTCTGTATCCGTCCAGTCTAGAAGGGCGCTGTAATCAGTTCCAGTGATGGTGTTTACGTTGGTATCACCCGACATGAGCGCGTAGCCGTAAACCGTGTCGGAAGTGGTCACGTTCAAATCGGCCAGGGAGAAAAAGAGACCATACATCTGCTGGGTGCCTGTAACCGTGGAAGGCCGGAATTGCCCCTCTACGGCGGTGTCACGCACAACCAGGGTTTCCCGCGAACTGTCCCAAACGCCATCACCCCAATCACCTGCCGCGACGAAGGCGGGTTGCGAGAGCTTGGTCACTTCAGTTCCGTTGACCCCGAGGATCGCGGAAACATAGATCGAGTCATTGCCACCCCGTTCCAGGACTGTGAAGCCGACACCGTTGAGGTGCGCCTGGTTCTGTGGGGTCAAGACATCGAAACCACTGAAGATAAAATCAACCCGCTCGATGTTGTTTACGTTGTTGTTGCCATCTGCGGTGTTTTGAAACATATTGTCGGTGCCCCGGTTGATGGTATTACCGCCCAAAAGCGCTTCCAAGGTTGGAACGAAGGATGCCTCCACGTTGCGGGTGGTGCCCGACTGCCCATTCGTCGTGGTGCGATACCAGGCGACCTGCTGATGGGCGGGTATCGCAGGAAGATTTGCAGTGTTACGCCGCAAATGGACGTTGGTTTGCAAATTGTTGCTGAGGCTGTATTCGGTGCCCCCGGCAGCAAAGCCCGTCATCACCAAGTCACCCGTTTGCCCATAGTTGATGGTGTAGTCTGTATTGGCAGGAAAGCCACTGGACCCCGCTCCCGGCAGAGTCTGGGTCGATGCAGTTGCAGCCTGCATCGTCGCAAAGACTTCGCTGATCGTCGCTACCTGCGCGTGGCCCACCACCGCAGATGCAAGTGTTGCTGAAATTAATGTAAGTGAACGCGCGCAGGTTAGTCTCATAATAAAAATCTATTATTAAGGCGTAAAAAATTTGTCAAGTATAATTCTGTAAGTGTTTTTAACTGCGGGCCAGGGGCATTTTATCTGGCCGAGCGTGGGAGACCAGCCCTGTAAGCAGTCGGGCTTTAAGTGAGGGCTTTAGCCCTTTATTCGGGCGCAATGGAACGCCTAAAGGCTTCACTCTTACAATAAAACCTCCCGGGCTTGGTGGCCAGAGGCGTCCGCGAGCGGACACGCCACGAAGACTACTGGGCGAGGTGCTGACTTAAGCATAGTTCGATATGGTTGCAGTCATCGGCAGTCGTTCCCTGTATAAGCCCTAAACAGCCTTAAATTAGCGCCGGCGTCTTGAGGCGACGAGCATAAGGGCCCCCAATGCGGCTAAGAGGCCTGAAGAGGCAGGCTCGGGAATGACTCCGAACAAGCCTGTGGTATCCAGCTCATTCTCGATAAAGGCCGATCCACCCGAGACCAGATCCAAGCCACCAGGACCAGCTCCAGTATCTTGTGGAAACATGTCTGTATCCGTCCAGTCTAGAAGGGCGCTGTAATCAGTTCCAGTGATGGTGTTTACGTTGGTATCACCCGACATGAGCGCGTAGCCGTAAACCGTGTCGGAAGTGGTCACGTTCAAATCGGCCAGGGAGAAAAAGAGACCATACATCTGCTGGGTGCCTGTAACCGTGGAAGGCCGGAATTGCCCCTCTACGGCGGTGTCACGCACAACCAGGGTTTCCCGCGAACTGTCCCAAACGCCATCACCCCAATCACCTGCCGCGACGAAGGCGGGTTGCGAGAGCTTGGTCACTTCAGTTCCGTTGACCCCGAGGATCGCGGAAACATAGATCGAGTCATTGCCACCCCGTTCCAGGACTGTGAAGCCGACACCGTTGAGGTGCGCCTGGTTCTGTGGGGTCAAGACATCGAAACCACTGAAGATAAAATCAACCCGCTCGATGTTGTTGATGTTGCCGGAGCCATCTCCCGTGTTTTGAAACATATTGTCCGTGCCCCGGTTGACCGGGCCTTTATTCAAGGGCGGAGAATAACTCATGTTGGAAGCCCTCAACGATGGGGCGGATGTAGGCTTCGAGGGAGCCATCGCCGTGTATCAGTTGGCTCATGTCGAGCGCGTAGTGAACCTGGGTGAGCTCGTCGCTATTGTGCGCGTCGAGAAACGTGGCGTTGGCTCGGCGGCGACCTTCGACGGCCAGGTCGTAGCGTTTGCCACCGCTGATCTGGGAGTCATAGACGCCATTCAGGGCAGCGGCCAGGTTGGGGTGGGCGGACACGTCGTGAATGAGTTTCTCCGAATCGGGTAGCCAGTCGAGGCCACGCCAAACTTCGCAACCGATCAATTCTTTTGGGCGCTGACTATCGGGCAGGGCTTGAATGGCTGCGAGCGTAGCGAGCAGGACGCCGATGTGGGTGGCGTGCTTATCGAAAGGGTTGTGCGTGTAGACAACGGTGGGCCGGGTGGCTCGGAGGATCTGGGTAATATCCTCCACCAGGGCGGCGCGGCGCTTCGCATGCTTGGCGGTTTGACTGGGGTGGCCGAGTTGAGCGATGAAGCTGTAGTCTCCGATACTGGCGGCCGTGCGTTGCTCCTTGCTGCGGACGGCTTGCATGGCTTCGTCGGTAAAGTGGGTGTAGGGGCCAGTCCGGGGGCTGCCACTGCCGTTGGTGCAGGTGATCCCGCCAAACCAGCAATCTTTCCGTTGAAAGCACTGGAGAATACCATGCAGGGCCATGAACTCGAGATCGTCCTGGTGGGCACCGATGCCGAGGTGAGTGGTGCGGCCCAGGGCGCGTGCGTCCGTCTCGGCATCTGGAATAAACAGGTCGGCGCTGGCTTGTGTCAGGTTCATGGGCGGTGAAGAGGTTTTGGGGGCTTAGTTGCCGAGCTGACGGAGTTTCGCCTGAACGCTGGCTTTGTCTTCGGGATAGGTCACGCCGAACCAGTCGCCGGTGGTGGGAAAGACCTGGCACTTGGCCTGATTCAGACGAATCAAGGTATCGATCACACTTGGGATGTAGCATTCCGACTTCATTTCCTGGCCCGCTTGTTTAAGGAAATGAATGAAGTGGTCCCGCAGGAGCGGGAAGAGGGCCGGGGTGAAGGCCCAAAAGTTCATCGAGACGAGGCAGTCGTTATCGATGGAAACGAGATCCCCTTTTAAGTTGAGCCCTTGAATGGTTCCGTTGGCGGCTTTCAATCCCGTATGTTCCTCGACGGTATTCAGATACTTCCCCGCCAGGCGGCAAATGCCGCGATTGACGGTGCCATGGGGTGAGAGTGTATTGAGAATTGGATACGCCACCATGGCTGTCTGACTGGCATCGGCGGGATCGCACTGCTGCAAAAACGGGAGGATGCGCTGGTAGGCATCGGCTCCGTAATAGTCGTCCGCATTGACCACGACGAAAGGATCCTGGATGGCATCACGCGCCGCGAAAACGGCGTGTGCGGTGCCCCAGGGCTTGGTCCGCCCGGCGGGCAGCGAAAACCCTTCCGGCAGGTCGTCCAGGGCCTGATAAACATAAGCGATTGCGCAGTCTGACTGAAACTTAGCCCCGACTTTCTGATGGAATTCTTCCGCGAACACCTCCCGCACGACGAAGACGATGTTTTTAAATCCGGCGGCAATGGCGTCGCGCAGGGAGTAGTCGAGCAAGGTCTCACCATCCGGCCCCATCGGGTCGAGTTGTTTGAGGCCGCCGTAGCGGCTGCCCATTCCGGCTGCGAGGACAAGGAGGGTTGGGTTCATGAGAGTCGTTTTTTCAAGGAAAAGCTATCAGCCGCGGAGTGCGCGGTAGCCGACGAGTTTGCCGGAGCTTTCATCCCAGAGCCGGAGGTTGAGGGATTTCAGGCTGGTACGGAGGGTGAGCACGGGCACTTGCTGGAAGAAGGGCTCGGCTTCGTGGCAGGCCTTGAGGTGGTAGTTGGGAATACGGGAACTCAGGTGATGGATGTGGTGGTAGCCGATGCTGCCGGAGAACCAATTGAGTATCGCGGGTAGTTTATAGAAGGAGCTACCCTGCATGGCCGAGTCGGTGTAGTCCCACTCTTCGCCCGCCCGCCAGTACGTGTCCTCGAACTGGTGTTGCACATAGAATAGCCAGATCCCGGCGCTGCCGGATATCGAGGTGATGAGCAGTTGTATCCAGAGGAAATTCCAAAAGCCGAATAAGAGACTCATGACGACGGCGTAAACCGCGATGCAAGCATTCATCCGATACACATCCATTCGGTCCCGGCGGTTGGCCAGTTTGTAGGCGAAGCGTTGGTAGATCAGGAACAAGCCCAGCGGCCCGAGCACGAAGAGAATGAAGGGGTTTCGGGTGAGCCGGTATTGAATCTTCTGCCAAAGCGGCGCGGCTTTGTATTCTTTGACCGTCATGGTCCAGACATCGCCGATCCCGCGCTGGTCAAGATTACCCGAGGTGCCGTGGTGCACGGCGTGTTGCCAGCGCCAGTGGCGGTAGGGCGTCAATGTCATCAGGCCGGAAATGAAGCCGACAGCATTATTGGCTCGCTTAGACTTGAAGTAGGCACCGTGCCCGCAGTCGTGAAAAATAATAAATACCCGCACCAGAAAGAGTGCGGCCAGGGCGGCGAGTGCCAGAGTCAGCGGCCAGGAAAAACTGACCGTAAAATACATGGCCACCCAGAGCGCAATGTAGGAACCCATGGAATTGACGATCTGCCAAAGACTCTTTTTCAAGCAGGGTGCCTGGTATTTCTTAACGATCTGCCGCCAGTTGGGTGCTTCGCTCTTTTGCGTGATGGGGAGGGGGGATGTTGCTGTGGATGGATTCACTCTGTTGGTGGATAGGAATTTGTGCTATTGTGCGAGTATTTTAATCCTCAGGATACTCAAAAACTTTTAAAGTGTATTCAACGGTCCGAAAAAGGCTGAGGCGCGTCTAGTCTCGCTTCCAGTGTTCGATCGTGAAGGCATCGTTTTGTTCCAGAATCGAGTCGAGGGTGAAGTCCTCTTCGAAAGGGGGGAAGTAGGCATCGCCTTCGACCTGACGGTGCACGCGGGTGAGGAACAGTTCGCTGCATTTTGTCAGGATTTGACGGTAAACTTCGCCGCCACCGGCAATCCAGATCGTTTTATCGGTTTTGAGGTGATCGAGTGCTGCTAGATCGGTGAAGCTGTGCACGCCCGGTATGGCCTGTGCCTCGCGACTCAGCACGTACGTGTCGCGTCCGGGTAGCGGGCGGCCAATCGATTCGTAAGTCTTACGCCCCATCACCAGGATGCCGCCCATGGTCTTTTGCTTAAACCATTTGAAGTCTTCGGGTAGATGCCAGGGGATGTCGCCGGAGTTCCCGATAACCCGGTTTTCTGACATGGCAGCGATGGCTTTGTATGTGTTCATGGATGCGGGGCCGCTTTGCGGAGTGGAAAGTGGAAAGTGGAGAGTGGAGAGTGGAAAGTGGAGAGTGGATAGTGGAGAGTGGAGAGTGG
>REBV01000125.1 GCA_007692545.1 Puniceicoccaceae bacterium | reverse complement strand
GACCGCCATGTTTTGAGAATTCACGAAGCCTTCGGTCGGAGACTTTCCAAAAAGATAAGCATCTGCCAAATAATAAGGGGAATTGATAAAACTCTCACTGTTGGCTGAGTTGGGGCCGCCGCCTGGGGCAGTATTGTTATTCGTCGTATTTTGAGTGGCGAAGTTGTAGAAGGTAAATGCGCTCCCCAGCGCTGCATTCAGCGTGCCGATCCGGATATCCGAACTGCCTACTCGTTGGCTGGACAAGACCGAGCGTGCCGCCGTGAGGCCATTTGGGTCGTTGGATGCATGAAAAGTGACATTCGTGCCGTCGGAGGGAAAAAAGTGATTCGAACTGAGAAACACGTTTTCACTGACCATCGTCAACCAGCGCGCGTTGCTGTTATTCGAAAGGCCAACACCGGACAAATCGAACGAGTTGGCGATAAATTGCTCGTCATTGGCAAAGCGATCATTCGTAGCCGAAGTAAACCCTTCGATAATGATGGCCGCATGCATCGAAACTGCAACGCTACCGAACAATAAGAGGAAGATGACTAATGGGGATTTCATGCTTTAGGGGGATTTCTCAAAACTACCACTGAGCAGCTTTTTTGAATCAGCAATTAGTTGTAATCATTGTTTACCTTATCTTCAAAATCAAGTTTTCCAATCTAATTTTTATAGCGTCGGCTCATTGGGTATTTTTGCAGCATAAAATACCGAAACCCCTAAAAAGGGAGTGGTGCCCATAAATTTGCTGATAACAATGCTGCTTGCGCGTCTTCACTCAGCCGGACCCCAGCGTTTGGTGAATGGGTAGTAGATAAAGATGGCTTTACCGATGACGGATTTCTCCGGGACGTAGCCCCACTCGCGGCTATCGGCGCTATTTGCAGAATTATCGCCAAGCGCAACGTAGTGGCCCTCGGGTATTTCGGCGATGTCTCCGGGGCCGGTGAGGATTTTCCGCGGATTCATACTTCTTTGGCTGGGATAAACAAAGCCGCCGTATTCACCTTCTTTGTTGGCGTTGCGAACGAAGGCGGCGACTTCATCCCGCGGGCTTCCATTCACCAGCAAAGCGCCCGCTTCGGTGATTTCGATCTTTTCGCCGCCGACGCCGCCGATCCGTTTGATATAGTATTTATCGACGATGTCATACGGGCCACCTTCGACACCGGGAATATCACGGGTGCGAAAGACAAAGGGATCACCGGCTTTGGGGCGTCTAAAGTGATAGCTCAAGCGGTCGACGAACAAGGCGTCACCCAGAGTTATATCGAAGCGCACGAGAGCATCGCCGGGGCGCACTTCGGTCTTCATGTCCAGCACAAAACCGGTTCCGCCTGATGTGCGCACCATATCCGGTTCTGATTCAGGGAAATTACTGAGCAAGGCGGATTGCATGTCAAAGTCCGGCGGCACGCGCAGCCGATGCGGTATACCGCCAACAAGGATGGTGTATTCGGCCACTGTGGTCGGAATCACGAAAAATTTCCGGTCTGGAACTGGCTCGAAATAAATTCGATAGTTCCCGTCGCTAGTCCGCGCCATCGGTATTTGCACGCTCCCGCTGCTCTGTGCGACCAGTGCCTTGTGGCGCGCCCCGAGGGTCAGAAGACGGAAGGTTTTGCTGAGTGCCGAGGGTGCCTGGTTCTTATCCTCGTAGATGACAGCATTCATCCCGCTATAGGTCGGGTACATGGAATTGGTCGGAATGATGAAGGGCTGGAAGAAAAAGGTGCGAATCCCGATCACGATGATGGCCGCGACCAGGGCGACTTCGAGATTATCATTCCAAAATGTTTTCGGGTAGAGCTTACCGCCGATTTTGCGCAGCAAGGCATCGAGCCGATCCATCGACGCCTGTAAGGGAGCCGCCGCGACCTGCTTATCGCGCTGTAGCTGGTCCAACTCGCCGACAGCCTTATCCAGCTCAACCAGGCGCCCTTCTGCAATGACATCCCGCCGGTAATGATACACCTTGTGAGCGGCATGGAGGAGCTCTTTAGCCGCTTTCTTCTGTTTTTGAATACTCACAGGCATCAGAGATATAAGGCAGAGCCGTCGTTGCTAGCTAAAACTGTCCGTATTCCGTGTATTAGCGGAATCGCTTCCAAATGATCGCCGTGCACGCATAGGGTGTCAGCTGCCAAGGCTAAGCCCAGCCCGTCCTGTGTCGGCATTTCGCCACTCGCCAACCAGTGGCGGAGTCGCCTCAGCGCCGCGTCCGTAGAGAGCACGGCGTCGGCTTCGCTCCGAGGCACGAGCGATCCATCGGCCCGATAAGCGCGGTCGGCGAAGGCTTCGCGGTAAACAGTGATCCCGGCGTCCTGGCAGCGCCGGGCAAAGATGCCCCCGGCCAAGCTGACAACGGCCATGCCCGGCCCCGCCCGGCGCAGAAAATCCAAATAGACCTCTGCCAGCGCGGGCTGCGATTCCACTCCATGATAGAGACTGCCGTGCAGCTTAATGTAGTCGACTTTGACTCCAACCCTACTGGCCGCGTCACCAAAGGAGCCAATTTGCTCTTCCAGTAGTTGAGCGAAAGCTGCCTCGGTCGGCAGTGCCTCCCCTCGCCCACCCGCTGCGCTCAGCCCCGGATGTGCGCCGATCCGAACGCCGGCTTTTTGCGCATCACGGAGGGTTGAGTCAGTCTTTTCAGGGCTCCCGGCATGGTGGCCGCAGCTGACATTGGCGGCGTCAACCAGGGCTAGCAATTGCCTGGTTTTTTCGGGTGATTCATCCTCGCCCAGGTCACAGTTGAGCATCAATTGATCCATGAGAAGTGGAGTTTTGCGCCGGGGGCACATTGCGCACAAAGGCCGAGTTCAGCAGCGGGTAGCACGGCGATCTGAGCATAGCCACCCACGGTCGGCCCGTCGGGCATGGTGATGATCGGCTTACCGCCGCCGGTCACTTGAAAACTACCCGGCAGCACCGGTCCGCTTGGAATGGACTCAGGCACCTCAAGGTCAGCGCCCTCAAGGCGGTAGCCGCAGCGGTCAGACCGGGGAGATACCGTCCACTCTGTTTCGATGAAAGAGCGCCGGGCCGACTCGGTGAAAGCTTCGTATTGAGGCCCTCGATAGAGCTGGAAAGCTGTGCATTCAGTCGGCAGGGGCCGAGGGCTTTCTGCCGGCAGTCGGCGGGCCACCCCTTGAGTGGAAATATTCGGCTGGCGAAGTACGGTGGTCAAGCAGTCGTCCTTTTGCAGGACCGGCCCCAGACCATTTCTGGGATCGCTGGCTGCACTGCCGAACCACTGCTTCGCCAGGAAGCCACCCGGCACCGCCAGATATGCGAAACAACCGGACACATTTTGATCGAAGACCAGGACCTCGCCTGCATGAAAGAGGCGCGCCGATGGCGTGGGTACACCCGAGCAGAATCCGGCCCCGGCCAAGGCCAGCCAAGTTGGCTCCGCGATACGGATGCGGGCACCCTGCCGGAAAACTTCCAGCACCGGTGCCTGGCTTGGATTTCCCAAGAGTTGATTGGCCAGGGCCATGGCGGCCGAGTCCATGGCACCACCCGCTGGCAAGCCATAGCGCCGCCAACCCGGACGCCCGAAATCCTGGAGCGTCATACCCGGGCCTGTTGCGAGAATTTCAAGCATAGCTCGCCTCAACTCGCCCGGAAGCGAACGCGGTCGCCGGGTTTAAGGGTGAAAATGGATGCTATCCGCAGCGGATCCAGCGGATCGGTTTGCGCTGCCTGGGGATTAAAGAGCGGCAGCTCGGTATGCCCCAGCAGGTGCCAACCACCCGGACTGGCCACTGAATAAATCCCGGCATGAGGCCCACCGATAGCGACCGAACCGGGACGGATCTGATTTCTGGGGGAGTCCCGCCGGGGCAGATGCAAGCGTGGGTCGAGGCCTTCCAGATAGGGAAAACCGGGACTGAAGCCCATCATGTGGACGGTGTAAATCGCTTCCGAGTGGAGGCAAATCACCTCTGCCACAGCAAGCCCACACTGCGCCGCCACAGCCACCAGGTCGGGTCCGACGTAACTCACCGGGATGTTTCGTATCGGTGCCCCGGTCGGTTTTAAGGGGGCGGTGTCCGAAGCGTCAACCGCCCTGCCCCGTTGCCGCTCAACCAACTGGCAGGCCACCGGCTCCAGTGCAGACGGCTGGCCGACGAGTAGTAGGCTATCGTAGCCGATCACAAATTCACGGCACGCTGGCGGCAGGGCTTGCCTCAACTGAGCTATCAGTCCGGCCCGCTCAGCGGGCTGCAGCTGGGTCAGCAATATGCCCTGATCGCCGTAAGTTTGCCAACGCATACGATCAATCCATACGTGGCGCGATGAGTGGGCGCTCTTTTTGATAAGCGATGCTATTCGCAGCCAGGTTACCACGAAAGGCCATCGACGGCATGATGATCGCGCGCTTGCCCACGATTGAGCCTGGATTGAGCACCGTGTTGCAGCCGATCTCGCCCCTGTCTCCAATCAACGCACCCAACTTGCGCAGGCCGGTCGGGTGCTTGCTGCCGTCCGGCAAGGCGACGGAAATATCCGCTTGGTCGAGGCGCAGGTTGGAGCAGATAACCCCGGCGCCGAGGTGTGCCCCATTACCCAGGATACTGTCACCCACATAGCTAAAGTGCGGCACTTGCACGCCCTCCAGTAGCAGGCAGTTTTTGAACTCGCAGGAATTCCCCAGTACCGAGCCCTTCCCCGCGATCACATTCCCCCGGATATAGACACCCGGGCGCAATTCGCAGCCTTCGCCGATATAAACCGGCCCCTGAATCGAGCCAAAAGGCGGCAGCTTGACCGAGGGATGTATGTGAACATCTCCACGAATGTGCAATCCAGCCGGGCAATCGATCCCAGTAAATGGGAAATCAAACTCAGCCAAAGCCT
This sequence comes from Puniceicoccaceae bacterium, assembly GCA_007692545.1. Lineage (GTDB taxonomy): Bacteria > Verrucomicrobiota > Verrucomicrobiia > Opitutales > Coraliomargaritaceae > Thalassobacterium. The sequence continues at coordinate 18,233 of REBV01000125.1, read as the reverse complement.
GCTGAATACGTGGCAGCCATTCCCAAGGCGCTAGCTCTCCGGAAAAATGGAAAGCAAAAGGCAGCGATTCAGGAAATTCAAATAGGTCGGAAGCACGCAGCATGATGCTAGCCAAAACATTTTCGTGGGTCGAGTGAAGCCTAATTCCGCACTTAGTGATGGTTTTAAGCGAAGTCTAGATTGGTCGGATAGACTCTCAACTGCTTTGATCTTCTTCGTGAGAAATGCTTTCTTCGTTCCTTCTTAGAAGTTCAGGCATATACCACAGGAAGCGAACTCTTGGGCGATCAACCCGCAAATCAGCTGGGTGGGGCTGGTGCGTGGGGACACGCAGCCTCCGTTAACACATTACCCGTAAAAGCTGCTGTAACTGTTCTTTATCGGCTTTTCGATTCGTTCGGATCTCCAGCACGCGCACGCCTTCGCAGGGCAGTTGATTGACTGCATCAATTAGCGAAGCCCAGTCTTGGATTGATTGATGCCCGATGCCATGCGCGGCACACAGGCCTGCAAAATCCACCGTTTGTGGCGTGGCAAAATACTGCTCGAAGGGCGGCTCCATCTTGGCGATGGGCAGGTGCTCAAAGATACCACCGCCGGCATTGTTGACGAGGACGATTGTCAGGCTCCCCGCCAGTTGAGTGGCTGCAAGCAAGCCATTGCTATCATGCAGGAAAGCTAAATCACCCGTCAATAAAACGGCGGGTTTTCCTCGGTGAGCCACACCCAGGCTGGTACTCAGGGTGCCATCGATGCCATTCGCCCCGCGATTGGAGAATATCGAATAGGCCCGATTCCCGGCTGACCAGAAATACTCAGCATAGCGCACACTCATACTGCTGGCCAAAAAGACCGATGCCCCCACCGGTAGATGCTGGGCCAGCAGCCATGCCACCTTGCCTTCAAACAGCGTATCCATCGAATCCATACAGGCATCAAGCCGGTTGACCGTCGCTTTTTCAGCCGCAGCCCATGTATCGACCCAGTCCGGGGCGTGCTGCTGATGCTGAATCTGCTCGGCCAGGGTGTGCGCATCGCCGTAGAGTGGTGTGGCCACGCGATGCAGCGGGTCCGTATTGACCGGGCGGGTCGTACTCAGAAAAGAAACCGCATCGAGCCCTGCCAACCAGGCGCGCAGCACCTTACTGGTGGGCAGACTGCCGATTTGCAAAATAACGGTAGGCTTGAGCGACTCAGCCAGCGCTGCATCGCGCAAAAACGCATCGTAATGGGCCACCAGCGCCGGATTCTCTCCGGCGTGCTGGCGCAGCGGATTGAGCACATCCGCCAAGACCGGCCAGCCGAGTTTGTGGGCGATCATAGTCACGGCATCGGCAAAGGATTCGTCGCCTGCCATGGGATTTTCACTACCGACCACAATGATCCCTCGCGGATGACTGCACAGCCGCTCCAGCGCCACATGGTCAACACGTCCCATGCTCAGCACCGATTCGCAGGTGCGGGTCAATACCGTGGCAGCCGACGCCATCTCGGCCGCCGAAATGACCTCAGCACCCGATGCCTCATCCGGCACCAGCGGATCGCGAAAAGGAAAATTGAGATGGACCGGCCCCGCATGAGGCGCCAGCGACTGGCTGACCGCATGTACCAGGGTCTGCCGCAAATAGGCCAGCATGTCGCAATCGGCCTCAGGGAGCGCTATTTCATAAAACCCGCGAACGTAATCGCCATAAAATTTCAATTGATCGATGGTTTGCCCGGAACTGCACTGCCTCAGTTCGGGCGGGCGATCTGCCGTGAGCAGGAGCAAAGGCGTGCCGCTCAGGGAGGCCTCAACGACCGCCGGCCAGTAGTTGGCCAGCGCGGAACCGGAGGTGCAGACCAGTGCCACCGGTCGATGCGTTCGCTTGGCCAGGCCCAGCGCATAAAAAGCCGCCGAGCGCTCATCCAGAATGCTTAATGCCTCCAACCGTGTGTTACGCACTGCCGCCAGAGTCAGCGGCGTCGAGCGCGAACCCGGCGAAGCCACCACCGTCTCCACACCCAAGCGCGCCAGCACCTCCATGCACAGCGCCGACCAGGCCGCATTCACGGTGGAACGCGATAGAGCATCAAAAGGCGTGGTTGGCTGGTTTAACGACACGTGGCTAATTCTCTATGCGCAATGGTATAAGTCAATACTCTCGCTCAAAAGCTAGCTTGCCAAAAAATCCACCTTCGTCTGAATGGAAGTATGCCGAGTCCGCACAAAACCATTCTCGCTCCCTCCATCTTGGCTGGAGACCATGCCAATCTGCGCAGCAGCCTCAAAGTCATCGAAGATGCACAATTAGATTGGGTCCACCTCGATATTATGGATGGGCACTTCGTCCCGAACCTCAGCTTCGGGCCGCAGACGGTCAAAGCCATGCGCCGCGATTCGAAGCTCTTCTTCGATGTCCACCTCATGCTGGATAACCCCCACCGCTACATCGACGCCTTTCTCGATGCCGGAGCCGAGCAAATTACCATCCATGTCGAGCCCGACTACCCGGTGGAAGCAACGCTGCACCACATTAAATCAAAGGGTTGTCGCTGCGGCATCGTCCTCAACCCGGACACGCCCGCCGAAGTCGGAAAACCATTTCTCCCGCTGTGCGACATCGTCCTGCTGATGACGGTTCAGCCGGGCTTTGGCGGTCAGAGCTTCCGCCACGACGTGCTGCCCAAGATTGAGCAATTTGACCGCTGGCGGCAGGAGATGGCGCTCAACTACCGCCTCGAAATCGACGGCGGCGTCGACTTGCAAACCGCCCCACTCTGCACCGAGCGCGGAGCGGATACCCTCGTCGCAGGCACCGCCTTTTTTAAGGCGGCCGGCCAGCGTAGATTTATCCAAACTGTGACAGGCCGATAAAACAGCGATGAACCTGCAAGAACGTCTCGAAAAATATCTGGATCAGCAGGCCCGGATTGATCCGACAGCTTATATCGCCTCAGGGGCGGTCGTCATCGGCGCAGTGCATCTGGCCAAAAACACCAGTGTCTGGCACAACGCGGTCCTGCGCGGCGACATCAACTCGATCGAGGTGGGCGAAGGCTCCAACATACAGGACGGCACAATTGTCCACCTGGCCGATGATTTTGGGGTCACAATCGGTCGCTACGTCACGGTCGGCCACGCCGCCATGATCCACGCCTGCGAAATCGGCGACGAGTGCCTGATCGGGATGCAAGCCACCGTATTGGATGGGGCCGTGATTGGCGCCCAATCCATCGTGGGCGCCGGGGCGCTGGTCACCAAGGGCACTCAAGTCCCGCCTGGCTCACTCGTCCTCGGCTCCCCGGCCAAGGTCGTCCGCGCACTCAGTCAAACAGAGCGGGACGGCCTAAAAAATCTGGCCGAGAAGTACATCGAGGTATCCCGGGGCCATAAGCAGCGCTTCGGGCGGGCGTAAACTGACACGTGGCGTGTCCGCTCGCGGACGCCTGCGTTGCCACAGCGCACAGGATGCTCCACAGGCCAACAACGCTACTGGCGCTCGCAACCCTCTTCGCTCTCCCTCCTACGCCAAGGCTTCGGCGGACAGGCCGAGCTTCCGTCTTCGCTCTCCCTCCTTCGCCAAGGCTTCGGCGGACAGGCCGAGCTTCCCCGGACAAGACGCCGGACAAGACGGCGGACAAGAGCGAGCACGCCACTTCTTAAAATTCAATAGGAACCAAAAACATGTGTTTCGAGCACTAGCCTTGCAAGCGTAGTACCCACGCACCAGCGATAACGGCCAGGCAAAACGCCCCCAGCCATTGGCGCTTAGCCTGGAGGCTGACAAAAGTATTCTGGAAAATCGCCCCGATCACGCCGATAATCAAGCCACAGAAAAACCCGCTGATATGGGCCGCCACATCGACCAGCCCGTGGAGCGAGCCGTCACCGATGCCTACCAGCCCAAGCAGGGTGAGACCCGCCAGAATCGGGATGAGCCAGCGCGGCATCGACCAGGATTGTTGCCTTTCCGTCAGCGCGACCCAGAAGCCGACCCCGGTCAGTAGGCCGAGTGCCCCAAAGACCGCCGTGGAAGCGCCGATCGAATAGTGTGCTTCGGGATAATAGACCCAAGCAGTGAGCACATTGCCTAAAAAACCACTCAGCAGGATAAGGAGCCAGGCCGCAGGCGCTCCAAAAAAGCGGGCCACGCAATAGGCGAAGCCCAAGCCGGCCACCAGATTCGAGGCCAGGTGGATCACATCACCGTGCAGTGTCATCCCCGTGATTGCGCGGGCCCACTGCCCCGAGTCCACCATGGCTAGCGAGTCGCAGCGCCCCGCTTCCGTGACCGGTGCCACTCCCTGCCAAATGAAGCAGCCGATTAAAATCAAGCCATAGATTAAGAAACTGCGATAGCCGAAGGAAAACTCATGATAGCGTGTGAAACCCAGCCGCCGAGGCTTCGACTCCAGCTCAGCCACTGCGCGCAGCTCAGCCATAACCACCGCCGCATCCACCTGCGCCACACAAAGAATAAAGCGTGACTCATGCGCCAGCGTCCAATAAGCTTTGCCCATGGCCAATATAACCAAACCAGCCTCACCCGCACTGGAAAAATCAGTAAATAAAGCGACCGGCTCTAATCCCTCCGGCACTTCGAAGCCTTCCGGTATTTGCCCCAGGTGAAGCAATCTGTTTTTCAAACTCGCCATCCCCTTAGATTGCCCTATAGTCCCTCCAGTATCAATCTATTAACTGTTCCATATTATGATTAAAAAATTATTTATCGGTCTTATTTTACTCTGTGTCATCGCCCTGGTTGCCGTCTATTTATTTGGTTCCAGCCTCCTCAACCGCGGCATTAAAAGTGGCGTTGAAACCTTTGGGCCGCGTGTCACCCAGACCCCCGTCACCCTGGGCGAAGCCAATCTTTCCATCTTCAGCGGGAGTGGCTCGCTGACAGACCTCCTGGTCGGTAATCCCGAAGGATTTAAGAGCCAGAATATTTTTGCCCTCGGCCAGATCGACCTGAAAGTCGACACCAGCACAGTGTTTAGTGATCGGATTGTGATCGACCATATCCTCATCCAGCGCCCCGAAATCAGCTACGAACAATCCATGCGCGGTTCCAACGTAAACCAGCTGATGGAAAACATCGAAGCCTTTACCGGCCCCAAGACTCCCCAGGAGAAAGCCCGGGCAGAAAGTGCCGAGGGCGCGCAAAAGCAGGTCGTCATTCGCAAATTGGTCATCGAAGGCGGCAGCATCTATGTCGGTGCCATGGGACTCGGGCAGACGGTGCCACTCCCTCGGATCGAGATGGAAAACATCGGCGAAGGCGGCGAGCGCATCACCATGGCGGAAGCTATTGATATGATCTTGGGGCGCGTGCTCCAAGCGATCGGGCCCGCCATCGCGAATTCGGGCGACCTGTTGCGACAAGCCGGACAATCGGCCCTGGACTCCGCCACCGAAGGCGCCACGCGAAAGCTCAACGAGGCCACCGGCGATGCCACGCGGAAGCTCAACGAGGCCACCGGCGATGCCGTCAATAAAGCGAGCGAAGGCATTCGCGGCCTTTTCGGAAACTAACCCACGCCAACAACCAACTCAACCCGCACCCGACTGATTAACTGAGCTCATGAAGGCAATAATTTGGGGCTCCTGTGGCTCACTGCCCTCACCGACCTCCTCGGCCTCGATTCGAAAAAAGGTCAAGGAGGCCGTCTGGGCGGCACAAGGGCAGACCTTTGAGAGCCCGCAAGCAGTCGATTGCTACCTCGACACCTTGCCCCACTCCGCTCGTGGCACCTACCGGGCCAACACATCCTGTGTGCAAATCGATGCCGGCACGCAGGAATATATCCTCTGTGATGCCGGCACCGGACTGCGCGATTTCTCTCTAAGTCTGGGCAAGAATCCCGCCCCCGCCACCTATCATATCTTTATTTCCCATTTGCATTGGGATCATATTCAAGGCTTTCCTTTTTTTGCCCCCGCTTACCAGGCAGGCAACCGGATCATTTTTCACGGCTTTCACCAAGCCATCGAAGCGACCATCCGCCAACAAATGGAGCCCCCCTGCTTCCCCGTCCCGTTTTCCACGATGCAGGCGGAGATCGAGTTCGATATACAGGAGAACGGAGCCCATTTTGACATCGGCGACGTGCACATATCGACCATCAAGCAGAAACATCCGGGCGACTCCTGGGGCTACCGCTTCGAACAAAAGGGCAAGCGGATCGTTTACTCATCCGACTCCGAGCACGGCCCGGAGGCGAGAGATCCCGACTACCCCTTTATCCGTTTTTTCAAGCAGGCCGATGTGCTCATCTTTGACGGCCAATACACCATGCAGGAAGCGGCCAATGAAAAGCGGGACTGGGGCCACTCCGACCATATCACAGCTGTCGAGATCGCCGCCCGTGCCGCTGTGAAACAACTCATCATCTTTCACCACGAACCCGCCTACGGAGATGCCGAAATCGAGGCACTCCATCACGAAGCAGTTCACTACTCCGTAAAATATAACCACAGCTTATCTCGCAGCGATCCAGCCGAACACTTTCCGCAACAAATTAAATTAGCCTACGATGGCCTGATCGTCGAAGCATCCTAAACGCACTCTACATGTCTGAGCCAGAAGAACCCACGACCACCCAAAAACGAAGCATCACTAAGGCAGAGATTAATCAACAGCCCCTCATCGCCTGGGAGGGAGAAATCTGTATTCTCGAGAGCGCCGAGGCCATGCAGGCCGCCGTCGCCAAGCTTCAGCGCGAGGCGCACCTCGGCTTCGACACCGAGACCCGCCCGACTTTCAAAAAGGGCGATTACTACCCGCCCGCACTGATACAACTCGCCACCGAAGATTGCGTCTATCTCTTCCGTATCTCCAAGATCGGAACATTGGCCCCATTACTGCCCCTGCTGGAAGCACCCGACATCTTAAAAACCGGCGTGGCCATCAAAGACGATGTCAAAGAGCTCAGGGCAATGGAAGATTTTACCCCGGCCGGATTTGTCGAAATTGCCGATATCACCGTCAAGCTCGGCTACGAGAACCGGGGACTGCGCGCCCTCGCCGCCCTCATTTTGTATGGCCGTATCAGCAAAGCCGCACAGGTCTCCAACTGGGCCCGCGATGAATTGGACGAAAAACAAATCCGCTACGCCGCAACCGATGCCTGGATCAGCCGGGAAATCTACGTCCGGGCCATGGCCGAGGCTGAGGTGCGCTGATCGGCTACTGCTCGGGGCCGCGGGTTCTCATCTCAGTTCCGCTTCGCGGTGAAAAGCTGTAAGCAGCGCAAGGGCGCTGGGATTCGAACCCAGGACCGTCGGTTTAGAAAACCGATGCTCTATCCAACTGAGCTACACCCTCAAACCGCTAATTGAAAAACACTTTGCTGGTTTTAAAGCTAGCTTTAAAATTGGCACTTGTCACCCGTTTTTGTAAGCTGCGTGATTTTGGGCATGTCAAACCCATCAAAATCAAGAAGTTTTCAAAAGGTGGCAAAGTGCCTGTATTGCAATGAGTCATCGGGCGGTTACTATGCTCTGGTGAAGAAGTCAGGCAAGCAAATCCGAAGGTCTTTGAAAACTTTGGATCGCTAGCTAGCCGAGCGCCGATTCTCGCACTCGTAAAGCACGCACTGGCAATTCAGACTGCAAGTTCAGTGGCTGGGCCTGAGCATTGCCCAAATACGATGCCACTGCTAATGCCAGATCGGTTCCAATAAATTTCCGTTTTTGCTCTTTGCCTTTGCTCGGATTCGCGCCCTACTGTCGCGGTATGTCTCAGAATGATCCCTGCCAACTTATTTTAGCACTCGACTTGGAAACCCGCGAAGCGGCGCTGGCCATGCTCGACCACTTGGGCGATTCCCTCAAATGGGTCAAAGTCGGACTGCAATTATTCACCGCCTACGGCCCAGACTTTGTTCGTGAAGTCGCCGACCGTGGCTATAAAGTCTTTCTGGATCTGAAGCTGCACGATATTCCCAACACCGTGGCCAAAGCGGTGCAAAGCATCGCCACACTCCCGGTCGAGCTGCTCACCCTCCATGCCAGCGGCGGAGGCGAAATGCTGCAATGGGCCAACCAGGCACGAGCCGAGCACGCGCCTCACCTGAATCTGCTGGCCGTCACTGTGCTCACGTCGATGGATGAGGCCCAGTTGCGCTCCCTCAACGTGCACAGCACGGCGGAAGACCAAGTCCTCCACCTGGCCGACATCACCTTGCAGGCCGGCATCCAGGGGCTGGTCTGTTCCTCGCTGGAACTCACACCCCTGCGGCAGCGTTTCGGAAATAGCCCAATCATCGTCACCCCCGGCATCCGCCCGGCGGGTGCGGCATCGGATGAGCAAAAGCGCATCATGACCCCACGCGCGGCGGCGGCGGCCGGCTCCAGCTACATCGTGGTGGGCCGCCCCATCCTAAATGCCGCCGATCCCGCCGCCGCCGCCCGGGCCATCCAGGCCGAACTCCGCGCCGAATAGACCATGCCCGCTGCCGTCATACTACTCGCCGCCGGCCAGGGCAGTCGCATGGAGGGGCATGTCGCCGATAAAGCGCTCACCCCGCTCAATGGCGTGCCTGCGATCAAGCATAGCATAGCGGCATTTATCGCTGCCGGGCTGGGCGACCCGCTGATCATCGTCTATCGGGATGACGCTCAGCGAAATGCCCTGCAAAGCATCGCCGCGAGCAGCGTCCCAAAGCCGGAGTCCATTGTTTGGGTGCCCGGCGGCAGCGAGCGCCAGGAGTCCGTTCAACACGCACTCAAAGCCACCCCCCCCGATTGCGAGTTTGTTTACATCCACGATGTCGCGCGCCCCTGTATTCGTCGCGAAGCCATTATGGCACTACAAACTGCCGTCGAACGCGACGGCGCAGCCACACTGGCACACCCCATAATCGACACCATCAAGCGCATCCCCGCCGGGGCGCCACTCCGCGCAGTCGCACTCGAAGACCTCGACCGCAGCCGCCTCTGGGCGATGGAGACCCCGCAGGCATTCCGCACCGCGGCCATTCGCGCCGCTCACCAGCACGTCCGGGACAACCAGCTGAAAGTCACCGACGACACCGCCGCCCTCGCCTGCATCGGCCAAAAATCCACCCTGGTGCCCAACCCACATCCCAACCCAAAACTCACCACACCCAGCGATCTCGCCTATATCGAGCAACTACTCAAATTTTCCTAATTCCCATTTCTTCTCTCCTATCTCACTAAAATGCTCTTAAGCTACCGCAACCTGACCGTCTCTTTTGGCGGTCCCAAACTTCTCGACAACGCCGGCTTGACCATCGCCAAGCGCGAGCGCATATGCCTGCTCGGGCGCAACGGCGAAGGCAAGTCCACCCTGCTGCGTATCCTCAGCCGCCAGATTGAGGCCGATAAAGGCGAGGTCGAAGCCATTCCCGGCCTGCGCATAGGTAAACTTGACCAGGAGGTGCCTGCCGACCTCGGTGGCACGGTTTTCGAAGTCGTGGCCGCAGGCCTCGGCCAGGCCGCCCGAACCATTGCCGAATACCACCACCTGCTCCACGAGCTAGGGGAGCGCCCCGACGACGCCAAAATCGCCGACCGCCTGGACACCATTCAGCACGAACTCGACCAGACCGATGGCTGGGCCATCGAACACAAGGTCGAAAATATCCTCCAACGCGTGGAGCTCGATGGGGATCAGGAATTTGCCGCGCTCTCCGGCGGCAACAAGCGCCGCGCCCTGCTCGCCCGCGCCCTCACCGCCGATCCCCACATCCTGCTGCTGGACGAGCCGACCAATCACCTCGACATCCCCGGCATCCGCTGGCTGGAAGAGTTTCTGCGCAAGGCCGACATCGCCCTGCTTTTCGTCTCCCACGACCGCGCCTTCATCCAGCGTGTGGCCAATAAGATTCTCGATCTCGACCGCGGCCAGCTGACCCGCTGGGAGTGCGACTACGATACCTACCTCTTGCGCAAGGCCGAACTGCTGGCCGGCGAAGCCAAGCAACAAGCTGTATTCGATAAAAAACTGGCCGATGAAGAGATCTGGATCCGCAAGGGTATCCAGGCGCGCCGCACCCGTAACGAAGGGCGCGTCCGCGCCCTCAAAAAGATGCGCGAAGAGCGGGCCGAACGCCGCAATCTACAAGGCAAATCCAAGCTCGATCTGAACGACGCCCAGGCCTCCGGCCGCAAGGTCGTCACCATCAAAGAGGTCAGCTACAGCTGGGGTGAGCAGCGACTGATCGAAAACTTCAGCACCACCATCTGGCGCGGCGATAAGATCGGCATCGTCGGCCTCAACGGCTCCGGCAAGACCACCCTGCTCAATCTCATCCTAAAAAAGCTGGAGCCCCAAAGCGGCAGCGTGACTCATGGCACCAAGCTCGAAGTCGCCTACTTCGATCAACATCGCGCCCAGCTCGACGAGAAACTCAGCGTGGCCGAAAATGTCCACCCCTCCGGCGAGATGGTCACCATCAATGGCAAGCCGCGCCACATCCTTTCCTACCTGCAGGACTTCCTCTTCACCCCGCACACCTCCCGCTCGCCCATCACCAAACTCTCCGGCGGGGAGCGTGCCCGCCTCCTGCTGGCCAGGCTCTTTCTCCAGCCGGCCAACGTCCTCGTGCTCGACGAGCCGACCAACGACCTCGACATCGAGACCGTCGAACTACTGGAAGAGCGCCTGCTCGAATACAGCGGCACGCTGCTACTCGTCAGCCACGACCGCAGCTTCCTGGACAATGTAGTCACCAGCACCATCGCCCTCGAAGGCAACGGCCCCATCGAAGAATACGTCGGCGGCTGCGAAGAATGGCTCAAAAAACAGGACGCCAAAAACACCGCCGAAAAGAAGCAGCCCAATAAAGCCAGCACCCCCGAACCCCAACCCACAGCGCCCCAGCGCAAGCTCAGCAATAAAGAGCGCGAGGCCATAAAAACCCTCCCCGGCAAAATCCGGCAAATGGAAGCCGAACTCGCCAGCCTCTCCGAAAAAATGGCCTCCGCCGAATATTACCAGGACCCCGCCAGCGATCTCACCGGCGACGCCAAAAAACTCGAAGCCCTCGAAACCGAAATCCTCACCGCCTACGAAACCCTTGAATCGCTTCACTAGTTGCCCGTGGCGTGCTCGCTTGCGAGCGCCTGCTGTGTTGTCGGTAAACAATGAAGCATACTTGACCAATCCACCCATTGAGCTAAATAGGCTATATGATTACCGCTAACAAAGGGCAGTCAAACGACTCCGCACGCCTCGACCAGCTCTCGGCCAGTGGTTTGATTTCCTGCCCTAAGGCAACAAATTCATCCTGGCCGAGCCTATTAGAGGGTCCCGGCAGCAGCGATACATTCACCGGCATTGTCGATGCCCTACTGAAAGAGCATGATTCTGGGCGATGAATTTCTGGGATAGTTCAGCCCTTTTACCTTTGCACAGTTCAACCGCACCCAGCATCGCCGTGATCGGCGGCGGGGCTGCGGGCTACTTCGCCGCCATCACCATAGCCGAGGCCAATCCCGCCGCCCGGGTCACGCTCTACGAACAAAGCAAACGCACCCTGCAAAAAGTCAAAATCTCCGGTGGCGGCCGCTGCAATGTCACCCACCACTGCTTCGACCCCAAAGAACTGTCCACCCGCTACCCGCGCGGCTCGCGCGAGCTCCGTGCCGCCTTCCACCGCTGGCAGCCCCAGGATACCATCGACTGGTTCGCCCAGCGCGGCGTGCCGATCAAGTCCGAACCCGACGGGCGTATGTTCCCCACCACCGACGACTCGCAAACCATCATCGACTGCTTCCAGGCCGCAGCCCGCGCCGCCGGCGTTCAGCTACGTAAGGAATGCGGCCTCAAGACATTCAGCCGCCAAGGCGATCGCTTCACCCTCACCCTGTCCGACGCCAGCCAAGTCGCCGCCGACCGGCTCCTGATCGCCGCCGGTTCCCTCAAGGCCTCCCCCCTGACCCTCGCCCTCGAAGCCGCCGGTCACAGCATCGAGCCCCTCGCCCCCTCCCTCTTCGCCTTCAACCTGGCCGACAAACGCACCCACGGCCTGGCCGGCCTCTCGGTGCAAAACGCCCAGGTTTCTCTCGTGGCCGGAGGGTGCTTGTCCCCAAGCACCGAGCCATCCACCCAGCGGCCCGCCTCCCAAAACGGCCCACTCCTCATCACCCACCGCGGCCTCAGCGGCCCCGCTATCCTGCGCCTGTCCGCCTGGCAAGCCCGTGCCCTGCAAGCGGCCAACTATCATTTTGAGATCCAGATCAACTGGCTGGGCGATGTATCCGAGCAATCGGTACGCGAAGCATTCAAGCATCTGCGCGAGGGCAAAACCCAAGTCAAAACAAAAGTCTTCGAGCAAGTCCCCCGCCGCCTGTGGGAGCGCCTGGTCGAAAGCGTCGGCATCCCCGACCAGCTCAAATGGGCGCAACTCCCCAAAGACAAAGAGAGCGCACTCATCACAGAACTCCTCGCTGGCCGTTATCACGTCCAGGGGAAGACCACCAACAAGGATGAATTCGTCACCGCCGGCGGCGTCAGTTTAAAAGAAGTCGACTTCAAGACTATGGAAAGCCGCCTCGTGCCCGGCCTGCACTTCGCCGGCGAGTGCCTCGACCTCGACGGCATCACCGGCGGCTTCAACTTCCAAGCTGCCTGGACCACCGGAAGAATTGCCGGACTGGCGATGGCGGAATCCGCCACAACGAAGTCAACCGACTAAAAAACTGTTATGGTCAATTCTTTGTTTTTATCTAACGGATTCAGTAATCAGGCCCTCTAAGTGGGCCGCAGGATCTGGAAGACCTCCCTCAATTTAGCGGGATCCTTAATACCGGGTGCACTTTCCACCCCGCTGTTAATATCGAGGTGATCCGCCGCCGTTTGGCTGAGTGCCTGCAAAACATTTGCCGGGCCCAGGCCGCCAGCCAGGATCCATTTTGTCAGTGGGTGCGCTGCACTCAACTCACTGAAACGACCCCAGTCGCCGACCACTCCGGTGCCACCCACCTGCCCCGGCACATAAGTATCCACCAACAGGGTCTGGGCAAACTCTAGCGTCGCCAGAGGAAAATCATCCTCCGGTGCCACTCGGGGAGCGAGCCACAGCCTGTCTGCCCCCACCAGCCCGGACCAGGCGGCCAGGGTCGCCAGGCCGACCTGCAGGCCGCAATGGATTTGAAAAAAGTCAAAGCCTGCCTCCCGATAGCGCTCCAGTTCCTGGGTGCCGGTTTCGACATCGACCAGGACCCGCTTGCCCCGAGGGACACGTTGCGCCAGTTCGGCTGCCCGCTCCAGGCTCAGGCCGCGGGGCGATTTTGGATAGACGATGAAACCAAAATAATCAGCGCCGAGTGAAAGCGCCAAATCAACATCCGCTTCGCGGGTGAGGCCACATATTTTTATCTGAACGCGTCGATACATACTGCGTATGCTACATGCAATGATCCAGGCGGCAAGCTCCGGGTTCATCCCACCGAAAACTACGTTAAATTAGTGCCATTCGATCCTGAGTCAGATATCCGGGATTGCCAAGCAAGCGACCTTTCGATTCGATCCGCACATATGAAACTAGCTCAAGGACAAATTTGGAAGACCTCTCCGGATGTGCACAGTCACGAAGGTGAGGCGGTCTACCTGCGTATTGTTGAACTGGAGCGACTCTCTGTGACTTATAAGGAAATGCTCAAGCCCAACACCAAGGACGGCCATCATAAGCAGACCACGAAGAAGGTCTTCTGCCGTTTAATCCGGCAAGCAGAGCTACAGGAAAACCTTGCCATTTAATTTTTGCTGGCGAGCCTCGCGACCATGTCGAAACGATTTATAGTCATTATGGCCGGGGGACGCGGTGAGCGCTTTTGGCCGGAAAGCCGTAATGCACGGCCCAAGCAATTACTGCCCATAGTGGGAGAAAGCGCTATGCTGGCACAAACGCTGGAGCGATTGACGGGGCTGGTCTCGCCGCAAGATGTCTTCGTCATCACAAATGCCGAACAACGGGCCAGTGTGCTGGAAGTCTGCCCGGAGCTGGATCCGAGCAAAGTGATCGGTGAGCCCGTCGGGCGCGATACAGCAGCGGCCGTGGGATTGGCTGCGGTGCTGGTGCGCCGCGAGGACCCGCAGGCCAGCTTTGCGATGTTGCCGGCGGATGCCGTCATTCATGATGCGGCCGGCTTGCGCAGTACCCTGGAGTCGGCCTTCGCCGCAGCCGCAGCCGCGCCTGTCTTAGCCACTATCGGTATCCCGGCCAGCTTTCCGGCCACGGGTTACGGCTACATCCAGCAAGGAGAGGCCCTGGGAGACTATGCCGGGCGCCGGCTTTACGAGGTTCGCCGCTTTGTGGAAAAGCCCGATGCCGCCACGGCCCAGAGCTACCTGGATGCGGGCGATTACTTTTGGAATGCCGGCATGTTCGTCTGGTCGGTGGCAGCCATTGTCGCTGAACTGAAAAAAAACACGCCGGCTCTCTGGCAGGCCCTACAAGCCATCGACCAGGGCTTGGCCGCAGGCACGCCGATCGATCTGCTGCTGGCCGAGCACTACCCCAGCCTCGAGAAAATCTCGATCGACTACGCCGTAATCGAAAAGGCTGCCAGGGTCGTCATGCTGGAGGCCGGGTTCGACTGGGACGACGTGGGCGAGTGGCCCGCCATCGCCCGGCACTACCCGGAAGACGCCGCGGGAAATGTGGTGCGCGGACATGCCGAACTGGCCGATTCCAGCGGAAACATCATTTACTGCCGGGATGACCAGCACCTGGTCGCCCTCCTCGGTGTGCAGGATCTCATCGTGGTCAAAACCGAAGATGCCACCCTCATCTGCCACAAAGACAAAGCGCAGGAAATTAAGAATCTGGTCAAAACTCTCAGCCAAAAGCCTGAAAACGAGCACCTCATTTGAAGAGCCCGCTGTCTACCGTGGCGTGTCCGCTAGCCGGACGCCCCAAGCCGATCGCCAATCCGTATCACCACGGCGCTCGACAAGCGAGCACGCCACGAATAAAGTCTCCCGCAAATATGAACTACCTAGGCATCGATTGGGGTGAGAAACGCATCGGCCTGGCTTTTGCGGACGAGATCGGCATCGCCCTGCCCCTGCCGGCAGCCGTGGCCGCCTCGAAGAAGGCGCGCATGCAACACATCGAAGCCATGATCCAGGCTCGGCATATCGACGAGTTGGTCGTGGGCTATCCGCTGAATATGGATGGCAGTGTCGGTTTCAAAGCCCGCGAGGTGGATGCCTTCATTGCGGAACTGGAAAAACGCTTCCGCCTGCCCACGCACCGCATCGATGAGCGCCTCTCCAGTCACTCAGTCGAGCAAGGTCTGAAAGGTCAGAAAAAGAAGCCCAGTCGCCAGAGTGGCGAGATTGACTCCCGGGCCGCGGCCCTGATTCTGCAGGATTTTGTCGAAGAGCGGAATCTTCGGCTAATGTAAGGGAGTCAAATTATTCCAATTCCAGCTTGACCCGCAGGCCAGAACTCCCACATCTTCGCAGCCTTTACTGAAGCGGGTATAGTTTAGAGGTAAAACATCTGCCTTCCACGCAGAGGTCGTCGGTTCGATTCCGTCTACCCGCACCATCCCTCCGGGTTTGATCGGATGTAAGTCATGAACAGTAAATAAGGAGTAAGATATACTTGTCAGCGGGTATAAGAGCCTTTAACTCTCCTGTTTTGATCGCCTTATGGGCTCCTTTTACGACCACTACCTTAAAAACGAAACTCACTTGTGAAGCATCTTTCAAGCGGCATCAACCGTTGCCTTCAATCATTTTTCGCTCTCGCTCTGGTAACCCTTTTGAGTGCTTGTAATCTGGACACCCGGATGACGACCTTCGTCACCAAGGGTCCCGTAGCCGAGGCGCAATATGAGCTCTTCATGTTGACCGTCTGGGTCACTTTGGCCGTCTTCATCCTGGTCGGTGGGGTCTATGTCGTAGCCATCATCAAATTCCGTGAGCGGCCCAATGATGACCGTCCGATGCCCAAGCAGGGGCACGGCAATCCCCTGGTGGAAATCGGGCTGATCGGCGCATCCATCCTCTTACTGGTGGTCATCGCCGTCCCTACCCTGAAGGCAATTTGGTTCACCCACGACACCCCGGACGACCCGGAAAGTTACATGGGTAGCTGGTATCCCGGCGAAGGGTTGGCTGAAGAAGAGGCCGAAAACCCGCTGATTGTGCGGGTCATTGGCTACCAATGGTGGTGGGCCTTTGAGTATCCGCAACTGGGTATCACGACTGCCAATGAGATGGTCATCCCTGCTGGCAAGGTCGTGCACCTGGAGCTGCGCTCGGTCGATGTCATCCACTCGTTCTGGCTACCGCGCATCGCGGGTAAGGTGGACATGATCCCGGGACGCGCCAACTCCATGTGGATTCAAGCGGGGGATAACTTCGCCCGCTGGAAAGAAAAGCAGGGCTTGGAGGGCGATGGCCCCGAACTGCGCGGCCAATACGCAAGCTATTTGGAAGAAGAGATCCACGACTACTATTATGGGCAATGTGCCGAGTTCTGTGGAGATTCACACGCACGCATGCTCTTCCGCGCTACCGTGGTGGGCGACGACGAGTTTGCCAGCTGGGTGGAGAGTGAAAAGGTCGGCCACGACGCGCCCGATGGTAAGAGCTGGGACGAATGGTATGCGATCTACGACCAAGACCCGGATGCACTGACCGGGGACCTGAACGAAGGCCTGAAAATTTTCATGGCCCGCGGCAAATGTGCGACCTGCCACGTGGTCAAGGGCAACCCGCGCGCGCTGGGCGTGGCCGGGCCGAATTTGACCAATATCGGCTCCCGCATGTCAATCGCTGCTGGCTGGCTCAATCATCGCAATGAAGATGGCAGCCTGGATACGGAAAAGCAATATGAGAACTTCTACAAATGGATGGCTGAGTCCGATGTCGTCAAACCGGGCAACCTAATGTGGAAAGCCAGCGGCGGCGGTATCGGTGAGTTGACCGATGACGAGGGCCAGCCCGCCCTCCTGACGGACGAAGAAATCCACAAGCTCTCACTTTATCTCCAATCCCTTAAATAGCACTCCACCAGCCTTTTCAGATGAGTCATACGGAAACCGAAACACACTCGCCCGAGACCACGCACACGCACGAGCCGGAGGTACTCAAGCCGGAGCGCAGTCAGCTCGGGTTTCTTCGCCCCGATCACGGCAAAAATGTCATCATCGACTGGCTGACTACGGTCGACCACAAGAAGATCGGCATCATGTATGGTGCCATTGCTTTGTTCTTTTTGATCATTGGGGGCGTCGAGGCGCTGATTATCCGCACCCAGCTAGCCATACCGGAGAACGACCTGATCTCGGCCCAGCGCTACAATCAGCTCTTCACCATGCATGGCACCACGATGATCTTCCTGGCCGTCATGCCGCTGAATGCCGCCTTTTTCAACTTCCTCGTGCCGCTGCAAATCGGGGCCCGCGATGTGGCCTTTCCCCGCGTCAATAGCTTTAGCCTATGGGCCTTTGTGGCCGGTGCGATCGTGATCAATTTCGGTTGGATTCTGCAAGCGCTGGAGGTCATGGGCTTGTTTGAGGCCAGTGGTGCTACCGCCGGAATGACAGACTTCGTGCCCTCCATCGGTTGGTTCGGCTACGCCCCACTCACCAGCACCGACTTCAGTGGTGCGGGCACAGACTTCTGGATCCTCGGCTTACAAATCCTCGGGATCGCCTCGCTCTCGGCATCGATGAACTTTATCGTGACCATTATTAACATGCGCGCACCCGGCATGAAAATGATGCGTCTGCCCGTCTTCACCTGGATGACGCTGATCGTCTCCCTGCTGATCGTCTTTGCGTTCCCCGCTATCACCGTAGCACTGGCCCAACTCATGTTTGACCGGGTCTGGGGCACCAATTTCTTTAACGTAGCCGGGGGTGGCCAGCCGATTCTATGGCAACACCTGTTTTGGATTTTCGGCCACCCGGAAGTTTACATCCTCGTTTTGCCGGCCATGGGTATCATCTCGGAGGTATTGCCTACCTTTTCCAAGAAGCCGCTTTTCGGCTATGCCATTGTGGTCTTCTCCGGCGCGGTTATCGGGTTTATGGGTTTTGCCGTCTGGTCGCACCATATGTTTACGACCGGCCTGGGTAAGATCGCCACCGCCGCCTTCTCTCTGCTGACCATGGCGATCGCCGTGCCCACCGGGGTGAAGATTTTTAACTGGGTCGGCACACTTTGGGGTGGTCGCGTCCGCTTCACCGCGCCGAAGGTGTTTTCGCAGGGTTTTGTCTGGATGTTTATGAAGGGGGGCATCTCCGGCATCATGCACGC
>REBV01000306.1 GCA_007692545.1 Puniceicoccaceae bacterium | reverse complement strand
GGCGCCGGCGCTGGCAACGGCCACTGCACCCCGCCGTTCTCATCCAGAAATTCGTAGCCGCTGACTCCCGTAAAATCGCAGGGGCGACCCGCACTCAGTCGGGCCAATAGTCCGAAGACCGCTTCCGGCGAGGACCACGCTTTGAATAACTCAGCGCAGCCCCAATGGTGAGCAATAAGCCGGAAGATATTAAAATCGGAAAGGGCTTGGCCGGGTGCCTTGCGCACCTTGCGGGTCACACCGATACGGCGCTCAGAGTTAATGAACGTGCCGTCCTTCTCCCCCCACCCGGCGGCAGGGAGGACGAGGTCGGCAATCTGAGCAGTCTCTGTGTTGCCATACATATCCTGCACGACGAAGAAATCGAGCTTCTCGCGTATCTGGCGGAAGCGCTTTTGATTGATCCAGGAGTGACCTGCGTTGGTCGCCACCATCCAGAGCGCCTTGATCTCGCCACGATCAATTGCGTCGATGATCTCGTTGTAGGCATAACTGTTTTCGGTGGGGATGCGCTCGACGGGGAAGTCCAGAATCTGCGCGACTTCCTCGCGATCTGCCGCCGAGGTAAACTCCCGCAAACAAGGCAGGCTGGTGGTGAAACTGAACTGACGTGAGCCCATGGCATTGCACTGCCCGGTGATGGAGTTGGCACCCGAGCCGGGCTTGCCGATGTTACCCGTCATCAGGGCCAGATTGATCAGCGCCTGGGCCAGGCGGGTGCCTTCGTAGCTTTGATTCACCCCCATCGTCCACCAGAAGGAGACGCGCTTACCGGAACCGATCAGCCGGGCGATGCGGTCCAGCTCAGCGACGCTGATACCACTGCGCTCCGCAGCACGCTCCAGGCTGTAGTCCGCGAGGAAGTCTTTAAACGCATCAAAGTCGCGGGTATGGGCATCAATAAACGTCTGGTCGATCAAACCCAGCTCGACGATACGCGCAGCCAATCCATAAAAGAGCATCAGGTCGGATTTCGGGGCAATCGGGAGGTGTGTCGTTGCTGCCATAGCCGTCTCCGTCTTGCGTGGATCGACGACGATGATCTCAGGTTCTCGCTGATTCAGCATGACCCGCTGCCACATGATGGGGTGTGCGATGCAGGGATTGGCTCCCACGAAGATGAGCACATCCGACTCCTCAAAATCTTTATAGCTGAAAGGCGGTGCATCGTAGCCAAAGCTCTGCTTGTAGGCCGTCACGGCGGTGGCCATGCACTGGCGCGTGTTGCCGTCGCCGTGGCGCATGCCCATGCCGATCTTGGCCAAAGCACCCAGGAAGGCCATTTCCTCCGTCACGATCTGACCCGTGCTGAGAAAGGCAGCCGCGCCGGGGCCGTTTTTCTCCAGCACCTCCCTGAATTGACGGACGAAGGTATTCATCGCCGCCTCCCACGAGACGGCTTCGAGAGCACCGTGCGCATTGCGCTGCAGGGGAGTCGTCGCACGGTCCTTTGCGGAGAGTGGTGTCAGCGCCTCCCAGCCCTTGGGGCAAGCCATGCCGAGATTCACCGGGTAGCTGCTTTGTCCGCTCAAATTGACTGCCTCACCTGCCTGGAGGTGAACCTTGAGCGAGCAACCGGTACCGCAATAGCCGCAAACGCTATTGACCGTGGCATCCGGCTGTATCCCTGCGGGGATACGCCCGAGCCCATGAGCGGCGGGTAGCTGCACCAACTGCTTGGTAAGCGGCCCATCGAAGGCGCGCACTTTAAGTTGTGCTTTCAATGTTTCCACAGCGCTCATCAGTCAACACCTCCCGGCATTTTGGGTGCAGCCACCGCGCGGAAGAACAGCGTCCGCTCAAGCAAGTCCGCACTCAGGATCAGTAAAAAACAGAGCGCTGCCAGTGGCAATGAGTCCGGCACAATCCAGAGCGCACAGGCCGCCCCAAGACCTGCCGGTGCCGTGAGCATACGGGCCAGCGTACTCCATCGCAAGGGGTGGAGCATCAGCCGTGCCGACTTCTTGGCCGGCGACATCTCCCGCTCCCAGGCCGACCGAAGCAACAGCGCATCCAGGATCCATTTTGCCCCGACACTCAGAAACAAAACAATGAAAGCGCCCGGGCTAGCGGCACCCAGTGCAGTCGCAATCAGCAAATAAGCCGCTGCCGCCAAACCCAGCGTCGTACCATAAAACTTAACCGCAGTGATCGGGAAATACCAGAAAGGGCGCTGCGTGTCGTGATAAATCATGACCGAGGTAAAGACACCGATCAGTCCCAGCGCCACCGTGCCCCCACCACTCGCACGCTGGAGGCCTGCCGGGAGCCCCTCGACATAAGCCGACAGCAAGTAGGCCCCAGCCGCAGCTGAAAAAATCCCGAAAGCCACAATCTCCCGGCTCAACCAGGAACGGCGCAAGCCGAGGAAGGCGCGCCAGGCACCCAGCGGTCGGCCGAGGTGGCAGATCGATGCGCCCAAACCGACCGACATGGCGATGAAGCCCGCAGTGATCGTCGCCCGGGCGACTGCCTCCCCACTCCAAAAAGCAAAGGTAAAGAGACCCACACTCAGCTGGGTCAGCACCAACATGAAGACCAGCGGCAGGTGCCCGTGCTCAGGGCGCAGGGCGCAGTGATCCGCAGCGACGGCATCCACCGGGATAGAGCGCTTCGACACGTATTGCGTGGTCGGCACGGTGTAAGCAGGTTCCGGCGCACCGGGCAAAAAATCGCCGACCTGCCTCGCCTGCTGTTCTGCGTCCTGCGTATTGACAATCGTAATACTGATCGCCTCGGTGGGGCAAGCCTGGGCACAGGCGGGTGCCTCGCCATCGGCCAGGCGACTCTGGCATAAGTCGCATTTACGCACAATGCCCAGCTGCTTGGAATACTTGGGCACATCATAGGGGCATTTCAGTACGCAATATTGGCAGCCGATGCATTGGTCATCCAGATGATAGACAATACCGGTATGCGGGTCCTTCTCGTAGGCCAGTACCGGGCAGCCATTCAGGCAAGCGGGGTCGGTACAATGATGGCAGGCCGTTGTCACCGTCTGGGTGTAAGCGGCCCCGGCCAGGTCCACCCCGTGGATCGTGCCCACATCCCGCCAGGTTTCGTTCTCTTCGAGTCCGTTCAGACTGTGACAAGCCGAGACGCAGGCCTTACAGCCAGTGCACTTGTCGAGGTCCACCTTAAAGGCATACTGCTCCCCGGCACCCGGCTTGGAGAGCGGGATGAGCTGCTTGTAGAACTTTGCCTGCTCCGGCTCAACCAGCCCCGCAGCGTGCTGGGCCGAAAAGGCACCGACGGGCGTCTGCAAGGTACCCTGCTCTTTCAAGAGCATTTCGATGGGGCTGTCTTCGACTGTGAGTGTGGTATTAATGATTGTTTCCGTAGCAGGGTTGGCTCCGCCGCCCTGTATTTTCGGTGTTAATATTCTATCGGGTCGATCAGTCAGTTAAGCGTTTAGGCGACGCCTCAGGCAGCAAACAGTGCCTTCAACGCCTCGGCACTGTGTCTCCTGGAAAATTGCCAGAACGTCTCCTTGCCCTCGCGCTTTTCAAGATAGGTCAGGAGCACTCTGCGCAGCAGCGGCTTCAAATCCTCAAAAGCCGTACCGGGAAATATCTCGTGCGCGATGGCTTGCCGCTCATCGACACCGCCACCCAGGACGACGGCATAGCCCTCCACGCTTTCCTCCCCGACTTTGACCTTGGCCCCCAGCAGCCCGATATCACCCACGTAGTGCTGGGCACAGGAATGCGGGCAGCCGGTCAGGTGAATATTGATCGGCTGATCCAGCTCGAGTTCATGCTCCAGATACTCGGCCAGTTGCAGCGCGTGGCCCTTCGTGTTACTGGCGGCATACTTGCAGCCGGCATTGCCCGTGCAGGCGACCAGGCCACCGGAAATCGTCGTGCTCTGGTAGTGCAGGCCCATGGCAATGATCGCTGCTTTGACTGCCTCCAGATCGGCGTCGGCCACCCATGGCAAAATCAAATTCTGCCAGGCCGTGAGGCGCACCTCACCACGCCCATAACGCTCGGCCAACTTGGCGACAGCCTTCATCTGCTCCGGCAGCATGCGCCCGACCGGAACGACCACACCGATGTAGTTGTCGCCCGGCTCGCTGGTCTGGTAGATGCCGACATGACCGTGTTGCAAAGTCCGCCCACGCGGCTGGCACGCATCCAGTGGCAAAGTCTGCGGCGCAAAGGCAAGTTTCTCCTGGGTCTTTTCAAGAAATTTCGCAACGCCCCAATCATCCACCAGATACTTGAGCCGTGCTTTCTTCCGGTTGGTCCGGTCGCCATGCTCGATAAACACACGGATCATCGCAGCCGCTACCGGCACCGCCTCGCTGGGCTTGATCAGCCAGCCGCAGTCACGGGCAAACTGCTTATGCCCGGTGATGCCACACAGCTGCACACGGAAGTAAATCCCCGGCTCGACCCCCTGCCCCTCACCGACACCCACGGCGTAGAAGGCAATGTCATTAGTATCCGCGCAGACGGATACCCGCCCCCCACTATCGAAAGAGATATTGAACTTACGCGGCAGGCCGTAGAGATCCCGGTTGTTCAGGATGTAGTGGTGCATCGCCTTGGCGTAGGGCAGCACATCCAGCACCTCATCCGGATCGAAACCACTCGTCGGGCTGGCCGTGACGTTGCGAACATTGTCCGCACCCGCGCCCTTCGAAGTCAGGCCGAGCTCGTCGAGCTTGATCAGGGTAGAAATGGTATCCCTGGGCAGGATCTCACGAACCTGAAAATTTCCCCGCGTCGTGATGTCGGCATAGCCGCCCCCCCAGTCTTCTGCGATCTCCGCCAGGCCCACCAGTTGGTGCGATTTCAGTGCGCAGCCCGCGATACGACAGCGCAGCATGAGTGAATCCTGCGCCGGTTTGACATGAAAGAGCCCGAAAAACTTGTAGCGAAACAAATCACCCCCCTGCGGAAACTGATCAATTTCAGAGTCCCGCACAATTGTATCCCAAACATCCAGACCGTTTCGCTCATGCTTGATCTGCTCCTCCTGGCAGAGCTCATCAATCGGCGTGCCATAGACCGACTCTTCGGTCGCCACCGCCGGGTCGCCCGTAAACTGGCCCGAGGCATTCTGCCCCAGGAATGGCATGCCGGGACGCTGATTAACGCCCGCGAAAAAACCTTCGAGGTATTGTTTTTGATTTGGACTGAATGCTTCGCTCATCGAAGCACCCATAAAGCTCCCTCCATGCCAATGATGGAAAACTTAAGAATTAAGCACGCTCAGGTATTTAATCACTTCCATTAATTATTTTCATGCCGACCTAAGCTCCCGACAACTCTCAATCAGATGCTGCAGAGGTTCCCTGTGGATATTTTTCAAGAATTTTCAGGTCGAGGGGCTTGCTTTCCTGCCCTACATAAAGGGTGCGGTGCGGGAACGGTATCTCGATGCCGTTCTGGTCGAAGCTGTATTTGACGCGGCGCAAAAACTCACGTCCCACCGCCCACTGCATAATCGGTTTGGTGCGCACGCGTCCCTTAATTATAACGGCAGAATCAGCCAGCTTATCGACTCCAAAAATCTCCGGCTCTTCCAGCATCTTGGATTTGAAGTCCGGGTCTTCAAACATCTCTTTGCCCACTTCCCTCATCAACTCAATCACGCGGTCGGTGTCCTCTTTATAGGCCACTCCGATGTCAAAGATATAGGCAGACCACTGGCTGGTTAAATTGCTCATCGTGTTAACCGCGCCATTTGGGAAAATATGGACCACGCCTCCCAGGTCCCGCAGCACGATCGTTCTGAAATTAATACGTTCGACCAG
>REBV01000136.1 GCA_007692545.1 Puniceicoccaceae bacterium | reverse complement strand
GATAGCCGAGGTTGGGGGGGGTGGGGCGTGGGTCTGCTGAGTGGAAACGATAAATAAGACAGATTTATTTCACGTAGGGCATGAAACGGAGGCGTATTTATGGAGGTGGGATTATCCTTGGCTGAAGGGGAGCCGGTGGGAGGAGCGAAACGGCTTCTGTCGGAGGAAAAATAAAACAAAAATAAAACAGAATTGTTTTGTCGATTTTTGGAATGGTGTTGGTGCCGAAGGGAGGTGGGGTGTGCGTGGGTGAAATGGGGTGGGGGGTAGTTACACTTTGGGGCGGGGGTGGATGGTGGAGAGGCCGCCGTCGATGGAGAAGATTTGGCCGGTGATCCAGGTGGCTTGGTCGGAGGCGAGGTGGGCGATGAGGGCGGCGACTTCCTCGGGTTGGCCGATGCGGCCGAGGGGGTGCATTGACTGGCTGATTTTGCGGGCTTGTTCGGAGCTGAGGATGGGTTTGGCCATTTGGGTCTCTGTCATGCCGGGGGCGACGACGTTCACGCGGACGCCGCGGCTGGCGTAACTCGCGGCAGCGCTTTGGGCGAGGCCGTGGAGGCTGGCTTTGGCGGCGCTGACGGCTTCGTGGGCGGGCAGGCCGGTGCAGGCGGCGACGGTGGAGATGAGAATGATGGAGCCGCTCCCTGCTTTTTGCATGGGTTTGACGGCGGCGCGGAGGCCGTAGAATGCGGTGTTGAGGTTTAGCTGAATGCTTCGATGCCACTCATCGTCGCTGATCATGTGGGCGCTTTTGAGAGTGATTGAGCCAATACAGTTAATGAAGGTGTCGACGCGGCCGGTGGCTTCGAGGATTTCGCTGAAGGCTTGGTTCACTTCCGTCGAGTTGGTGGCGTCGGCCTCGACGAGGATCGGGTTGGGAATGCCATCCAAGGCGGATCGCATTTTTTCTTCGCTGCGGGCATAACCAGCGATACGGAAGCCTTTTTTATGAAGCTGGTGGGCGAGGGCGCTGCCAATGCCGCCGCTGATTCCGGCGATGATGGCTACGGGTGAGGAGTCGTTTGTTGTGTTGGGCATTGTGTAGCCTACCCGAGCATTCATGGCATTCAAGTGGCTGAATGCTTTTCAGCGGGCAGGGTTTATTCATTCAGCGGCTGCAGGCCGCATAAAAAGCATTTGAGATCGGAAATTTAAGATTTGAGAAAAATCCCGCTTTATCAGTCACCTGCCGATTCAGATGAAAAAGCCCTTTCAGCGTGCGGTAATTGAGCGAAAGCCATTGCATTCGTTTCGGTGATGCTCTTATTGATGGTTCGTCTTGAAACGAGTGAAACGGATACATTCAAAAAAAGCCTATTGGTGGGGAGCGCTTCACCTTACGGGTGTTCTTCTGTTGCTCAGCTTAAGCGGGTGTGGTGAGGCTGCGGTGGTAGAGCGCGGAGACTATCCAGTGCCTGCTGGGGCTGAGGTAACGGAGCGTCAGCCGGGCGAGTACGGTGGGCGCTTTATTATGGCTTCAAACATGGAGCCCAAGACCTTCAATTTTCTCGTTCCAAGTGACGCCGGCACACGGCAGGTGACAAGCTTGTTGTTTAACGGACTGACCAAGATAGATCCCTTCACTGGGGGCGTCTTGCCTGATTTGGCTAAGTCTTGGGAGGTGAGTGAAGACGGGCTCTCTTACACATTCCATCTACGGGAGGTAAATTGGAGTGACGGGACGCCATTTACGGCGGATGACGTCATTATGTCGTTCGAGGCGATTTTCGCTCGGGATCCAGACGGAGAGCCCCACCCGGAGACAGGCTTGAAGCCCTTCCGTTATCCGAGTCGGTATATCAGCCAATATACGATTGCGGGTGAGCCGATACAGTTCGAAAAAGTGGATGATCACACGGTGGTGTTTCGAACGGCCGAAGTTTATGCGCCTTTTTTGAACGATATCGGCTTTGTCGAAATCATGCCGAAGCATGTCTTGGGAGAGGCTTTTGCAGATGGTACCTTGTTGAACCAATGGACCACCCGTACGGCGATCAGTCGTCCTCACGAGATCGTGGGGACGGGGCCGTTCCGGATCCGGCGCTTTCAACCGGCTGAACGCTTGATTCTCGAACCGAATCCACACTACTGGCGCTTCGATTCGAAAGGACAGCGCCTGCCGTATCTGGACTTTATGGTCTTCAGCTTTGTCAAGGAGGCCAATGCGCAGGTGGTATTGTTTGCCACAGGGCAGACTGATTCCGCGGGTGTCCCGGTGACTGACCTCGTTTGGGTTCAGGATCGTGCCGAGCGCTACGATTTCACCGTGCACGACCGCGGTCCGGATACGGGGATCACATTTTTTTGGTTTAATCAGCACCCGGGGCGACGGCCTGATGGTCGACCCTTTGTTGCTCCGCACAAGTTGGAATGGTTCACGAACCGGGATTTCCGGCGCGCGGTGATGCATGCGTTTGACCGGCAGGGCATCATCGACGGCGTTTACTTTGGGCGGGCGGAAAAGCTGCACTCCATTATTAGCCCCGGAAACGTGCGGTGGTATAATCCGGACGTAGTGAAGCACCAATACGATCCCTCAAAAGCGCTGGAGCTGTTGAAAGCGAACGGGTTCGTCATGCGCGGGGATCGCTTGTTTGATGCGGATGACAACCCAGTCGAATTTGATTTGCTCTTATACGATGGGAGTCAGCGCGCTTCGGCAATGGCGACTACCCTAAGCGAGAATTTGCGGGCGATAGGCATTCGGATGGGGATTTCGATGGCGGACTTTGGTTCAGTGCTTCGTCGTACCGGAGACACCTTTGATTACGAGATGAGCTTTATCGGATGGACTGGCGGGGGCGACCCCTCAGGCGGGAAGGCGCTTTATCTCAGCTCTGGCCGCTACCACGTGTGGCATCCGTCCCAAGAATCGCCGGCGACCGAATGGGAGGCGCGGATAGATGAAGTGATTCGGCAGTCTGACCGCGAAATGGATGTCGAGGCACGGGTTGCCCTGATTGGAGAGATGCAGGCGATTTTTTCTGAGGAGTTGCCCCTGATATATACCGTTGTTCCAAATACCTACTTCGGGATTAAAAACCACTGGCGCAATGTGGAAATTCCGCCGGTGGGTTCGCCGCTTTGGAACATTGACGAGATTTGGACACCTCAGGACGAAGATTAGTTATGCTCCAATTTTTCGTACGCCGCTTTTGCACACTGATTCCGATGCTTTTGGGAATCACCTTTTTGGTCTTCCTGTTAATGTATCTGGCACCGGGCGACTTCCTCGACCAGATGCGAGCCCAGCCGGATGTGGACGAGGCAACGATTGAGATGCTGTCGGAGCAGTTTGGCCTGAATCAGCCTTGGTACGCGCAATACGGGCGTTGGCTGGGGAATGTCCTGACTTTGAATTTCGGGGAGTCGCTGGTGTACAAGATCCCTGTCTTTGATCTGATTAGCCAGCGGGCG
Organism: Puniceicoccaceae bacterium; assembly: GCA_007692545.1. GTDB lineage: Bacteria > Verrucomicrobiota > Verrucomicrobiia > Opitutales > Coraliomargaritaceae > Thalassobacterium. Next base: position 2,355 of record REBV01000136.1, on the reverse strand, counting down.
CTGGCGACCCTGCTGCTCTCCTTTACGTCCATCCTATTCGCCTGGTGCATAGCAATCCCGCTTGGCGTGCTCGCAGCTATTTACAAGGACAGCATTTTTGACCGGATCGCAGCGCTGTTTGCTTACTTTGCACTATCCATACCGGAGTTCTTTCTCGCTATTTTGGCGGTTTATTTTGCGGCGGTGACGGGGCTCTTCCCGACCGGAGGGCTGACCTCGCTGGATTCGGAATTTGTCGGACCGGTGGCGCGGTTCTTTGACATGGCACATCACCTGGTTCTGCCGACGATCGTGCTGGGGATCGGAAGTGTGGCTGGAATGATGCGGATTCTTCGGGCCAACTTCATTGATTACATGCAGGCGGAGTTTGCCACGACGGCGCGGGCGAAAGGTCTGCGCGAGCGGGTGGTGATGTTTAAGCACGTTTTACGGAACGCGATCAATCCCTTGATCACCTCGCTTGGGTTTGCCTTTTCGTCGCTCCTTTCAGGTGCGGTTTTGGTGGAAAACATCATGAACTATCCGGGGCTAGGGCGCCTGCTTTTTGAGTCGATTATGGCGTCTGACCAGTTTGTGGTGATGGCAGGCGTCGTGGTGGGTTGCGTGATGTTGATGTTTGGCAACATGCTGGCGGACTTGTTGCTGGCTTGGTCTGATCCACGCATTAAACTGGAAGAAGTCGGAACGAAAGGCGGATTCGAAGGGCAGAAGAGCAAGCGCAACACTGCGATCCTGTTGTTTTTGGTCGGGGTAAACGCATTTGTTTACATCCATTTGCTCGGGTATCTCCCCTTTGGTGAGCCGGAATTTGTTGATGGGCTGAAGGCTACGGTGAAGTGGACCGCAGGGATTCTTTTTGCTATCCTTTTCGGCTTTGTGGCGCGTTTTGGGGTGCCCGCCTTTCGTGAGCGCATTTGGCCGCACCTTAAACGTCGCCCGCTCGGGTTGACGGTGCTTGCGGTGCTGGGGATTCTCTACGGAAGCGCGCTGTTTGCGCCGTTCATTGCGCCATATGCGCCGAGCACAGCCAATCTAACAAAAACTTACCATCCCCCTACGAAGGTGCTCTGGAAAGATGGCGGTTTTCAAGTGCAGCGTTATTATTTGGCCGATCCGCTGCGGGCGGAGTATGCGCCATTGGAAGGCGAAACCATGCCCTTGCGTTTCTTCGCGAAGGGGCCGTCTTACAAGCTGTTTGGTTTGATCCCAATGGAGCGACGCTTGTTTCAACTCGATACCAGCGGGTTGCCGGAAGAAGAAGCTGCGCTTGAGCGGGTCTATCTGCTCGGGAGCGATACCACGGGGCGGTGTGTATTCACCCGCTTATTACATGGAGCGCAGGTTTCGTTGAGTATTGGACTTGTCGGCATTACGATCACGATGGTGATTGGCTTTTTGGTCGGAGGCTTGTCCGGATATTATGGGGGGCGAATCGACTTTGTATCGATGCGGGCGGTGGAGTTTTTGATGGCGATCCCCGGACTTTATTTGTTGCTAGCGCTGCGATCGGCGTTGGCTCCCTACTTTGAGGCAGCGGAGATGTACTTTGTGATTATTGTGATTCTCTCGGTAATCGGGTGGGCTGGGACGGCGCGGATCATTCGGGGGATGTCGCTTTCTATTCGCAGTCGGGCGTACGTGCTGGCGGCAGAGAGCATGGGCCAGCCCTCGGTGAAAATTCTGGTGAAGCACCTCCTGCCGAATTTGACCAGCTACCTGCTGGTGGCCGCAACCTTAAGCATTCCCGGCTATATTCTGGGTGAAGCGGCCCTTTCTTTTCTTGGGCTTGGCATCCAAGAACCCGCCGCCTCGTGGGGATTGATGCTCAAACAGGCGCAGGAAGATATGAAAGTGCTGGTGCTGAATTTCTGGTGGCTACTGAGCCCGGGATTTGCCATCTTCGTGACAGTGATCGCCTTTAATCTCCTAGGTGACGTGCTCCGGGACATCGTTGATCCCAAGATGAAAACGCGCTGAGGCTTTGTCGTTTTACTGAACCCTTCCGAAATGTATCCATGAAAGAATTACTCAAAGTATCCAACTTGAAGATAGCTTTCAGAAGCGGCCAGGAATCGACGGAGGCGGTGAAGGGGATTGATTTTTCCATCGCAGAGGGCAGCACCGTTGCGATTGTCGGAGAGAGCGGTAGTGGAAAAAGCGTGAGCTGCCTGGCATTGGCGCGTCTCCTGCCGCCGCCATCGGTTTGCGAAGTTTCCGGTGAGATTCGCTTTCAGGGGACGGATGTATTGGGAATGGATAAAGCGGGTCTGCGAAAGCTGCGGGGGCGGGGCATCGCCTACATCTTTCAGGAGCCTTCGGCATCTTTGAATCCGGTGTTCACCATCGGGTATCAGA
>REBV01000312.1 GCA_007692545.1 Puniceicoccaceae bacterium | reverse complement strand
GTAGCGGCGGCGCGGACGGCTAGGTAGTCGGCCAGATCAATGTCTTCAAAGGCATCGTAGCTACCAACCAGTTCTTTGGAAAATGCACTTGGGTGGCCTTCGGGAGTGAGTTGTGGTTGTGCATCGCGAGGCTCCCAGCTGTCGTCATGCCGGGCCACGGCATCGAGAATGTGGCAAAACGGATCAGGCGGGAGAAAGTCCTGGTTTTTCCAATGACGGGCGAAGTCCCCAGCCAGCGCGGCGTGGGCTTTGTGGCCCAGGAGTAACCAGTCGTTTTCTGTTTCGATCCGAATCATGGTAGAATGCCGGGTGCGGCCTCGATGAAAATACCTTCCGGCAAATAGCCACTCACAGTGGTGACGGGTTGGTTGACTAATTGGCTGATTTTTAAGCGGAGCACCACGCTACACGTGACATAGGCTTGCTCATCGCTGAGGCCTAGTCGTTTGCTTAAATACGCGATGGCGCGGCGCACCACGCGCTTGGCCGCAGTGCGGATGTCTGCGTCTGATTCGACAAAGATGTGGTGTGGGTTGTTTGCAATTACGGGTGGGTCCAGTGGGCCGGGACATTCGAGGTAGGGGCCGACAAGGGGACTCGATTTAACAAGATCGATTTTCAAGCGTACTGTCATCGGCGCTTCCATGCCGTTGATCGAGACCTCTCCATCGCCTTGCGCAGCGTGGCAGTCGCCCGCACAGAGCCCCGCGCCCGGAGTTGCCACTGGCAGATGCAGGGTGCTGCCTGCTGAGAGGTGGCGCACATCCATGTTGCCGCCGTTGATACCCGGGGGGCGGGTGCGGAACTCGCCGTGCTCGGCTAATTGCACACCGATCACTCCACAAAAAGGAACCAGGGGGATTTCCAGGCCTGGCATTGAGCGAGTCACGCTGTCTTCCAGTTTCCAGGTGTGGAGAAAGGGGTCGGGAAAATCTTCCGGCAACAGGCCCATGCCCGGAATGATGCTCGTCCACGCCCAGCCCTCGTGCTTGTACTCGAGGATGCGAATGATTAGGCGGTCGCCCGGTTCAGCCCCGGCAACCTCGACTGGACCCGTCAAGGAATGGATTCGCATCTTGTCGATCTTATCAAAGTTCGCAGCACTCATGTCCGGATAAACCTGGCCGCCGCTGGCGTCGTGCATTTCCAGGGTTACTGTATCGCCAGAGTTAATACGAAGACGAAAGGGATGATCCCGGTTCCAGCGATCAATGACTTCTGAGCGATCAAGAAAATGTTCCATTTGGGGTCATGAAGTAATCTTTTTAAGTTGTCGTCTTTCCACGTTAGAAGCAAGCGCCTAGCCGCGGGCGGCGCGGGCGGCCTGTTGGACACGTTCAAGGTAGTTTTCGAGGCGGGGGCCGGGTTCCAAAATGACGGCGCGCTCGAGGATTGGTACCGCTGCGCTGAACTCACGTTGGCCAACCAGCATGCGGGCATGCTGCACAAGCGCATCGACCCGGGTTTCCTCGACCTTGGCAGCCTGTTCAAAAGTAAAGGCTGCTTCGTCAAAGTTCCCCTGGCGACTTTGCAAATCCGCGAAGGTTAGCAAAGCTTGGCCGTTCATCGGGTCTTCGCTGACAACTTGCTCGAGTAAATTCGCAGCGCGGTCAACGTCATCGAGGCCGATCGCGGTTTGTGCCTGCATGGTGCGAAAGCGCGATTGCTCGCGCGGTGTCAAGCTGTCCAGACGGTCGGCGGTTTTGGCAAGATAAGCATTCGCCTCGTCCCAGAGACGTCGGGAAACAAAACCGAGAGCCGTGCGTAAAACGCGTTCCGTACTAAGCGCTTCCAGTTCAGCCGCAGCCAAATAGTTTTCCAGAGCCATATCGTAAATCGACTTACTCATGTAGATATCGCCGAGCAGGGCAAGGGATGCGGCATTCGCTTTTCCGAGGCGCTTTAAAATTTCAAGGTTTGCTCCTGCCTGATTGCTTTCCTGTAGGCTCAGAAATGCGTTTGCCTGCCAGGTCCAGTAATCGCTTTCCTCCGGGCGATTGCCAATCATCTCTTCCAAGAGGGCGGCCGCGTCTGTGTAGTGGCCGATGTCCATAAGGCTGCGCAGCATGCCCATTTGCCATTGGCGGTTGCCCGGTTGGTGGATTAGGGCCTGCTTGTAGGCGGTCAATGCTTGCTTCGGTTTTTCAGTGTTCAAAAAGCACAGCGCCAGCGGGCCGTAAATGGAGCCGTCTGTACCACCGAGTTCCAGTCCTTTTTGCAGGAAGGGAATCGCTTCTTCAAAGCGGCTTTCGTTTACGAGCACGAGTCCAAGATTTCGGTAGGCGCGGAAGAAATTCGGAAACTTGCGGATCGCTGTCTCGTAAGCGCGGATGGCAGCAGAGGTATTTCCCGCCTGTACGTAGAGGTTGGCCAGCGTGTAGTCGAGCGCGGCGCTGCTTTCCGAAGTGATGAGCGCACGCAGGCGCTGGGCACCTTCGGAGGGATTTCGCTCGATGATCGGAATTAGCTCGCGGAAGGCGCGCTGCTCGTCCGCCGAAATGGTCGGATTTCTGTCTGTATCAAATCCATAACTACCAAGGAAGCGCTTTTTAAACTCTTCGTTGGACCAAAGGTTTTCGCTCAGGGGAAAGAGCTGCGCGTTTAGGTTGGACGAAAGTGCGCCGATGCCGATCGCGGCGAGGGCGCATAGCTGGCGGATGGTGCTTGGTTTTTTCATGAGGACTTTGGAAGTGGTGTTTGGACTGGGCTTACTCAGTTGATTTGGAATTGAATCGGGAGGACAAATTCCGTCCTGGCCGGTTCACCGTTCTTTGTCGGTGGTGTAAAGCGGTGGCTCTCCGCAGAAATGATAGCGGGGCGTTCGAAGGCACTGTGGGTAGATGAAATGACGGACAACACTTGAACCCGACCGGTTTCGTCCAGCAAAACGCGGAGCCGAACGACGCCTTCTGTCCGCTGCCGCAGTAACTCTGGTGGATAGCGCGGGCTGGTCGCTTGGAGCCGACGGGGCATCTCGTCCAAGTCTGAAACGTCGAAGGTCCCAATCTCGGAAACGGCGTCGCCTGCGACGTCGAAACCAGCGACCGAAAAAGCGCCCGCAAAATCGCTGCCCATTCCCGGATTCAATGCCATTTCCAGCTGGGAAAGGTCAAGGGGCGGTGGCGGTTCTGAGAGGTCGGGTGGTGGCGGCTCCTCCGTGGGCGGAGGCTCCGGCGGCGGTGGTTCGTCGGGCGGTGGAGGCGGTGGAGGTGGTGCGACGTCGACGCGGCGAAGTTCAGTCAAATCACGCGTTGTGCTGCCAAGGTATTGGGTGAAGGGAAAGAGGGCGAAGATCAGAAAGGTGAGCACCACCGCAGAAGCCACCACCGCAGGATCTTTCAGGGTGCTCTTGGGCGACTCCGCCGGTTCTGCTTCTTTGGGCTTTTTGCTCATCAGACGCTGGGTTGCTCCTTAGTTGACGGTCGAAATGTTGACGACGTTCGCTCCGCCGAGCTTGGCTTCGTCGATCACGCGAACCAGTCGCTCTGTTGTGACAGCCTTGTCGGCTTGGAGGATGACCGGAATATCTGGTGTGTCTCTGACGAGCCGCTGGACAAGGCCACGCACGCCATTGACGCCGATATCGCGGCCTCCGTAGACGACCTCACCCTGCGGCGTGAGTGCGATCAGGATACTTTGCTGCTCAAGGTCGACCGCCGAGGCAGCCTCGGGCTTGTTTACTTCGACCCCGGTTTCTTCGACGAAGACCGTGGTGACGATGAAGAAGATCAGGAGGATGAACACCATGTCGATCAGGGGGGAGAGGTTAATCTCTTCGGCCTGTTGACTCGGACTGGAAAAGCGACGCTGGATCATTATGCGGATAAAGGTTTGGCGTGTTGAATCTTCTTCATGGATTGCACTTCAAGTTCGGCGAAAAAGCCTTCAAGTTGGACGCAGCGGCGACGGGCGTAGTGGACAATCACATACCCGGGGATGGCGATGATCAGTCCGGTTTGTGTAGTGATCAAAGCCTGCGAGATCCCGCCCGCCACGATGTCGATCGCGCTGCCACTGGAGGAAGAAAGCCCGGCGAAGGTGACGATCATCCCGATCACTGTGCCCAAGAGGCCGGTTAAAGGCGCGGCCGTCACGAGAATAGACAGGCACAAAATCCGCCGCTGCGCTGGTTCGATGTGGGTGAAGCGAAGCTCGTGGATGCGCGAGCGCACATTCTCCAAGCGTCTGCCGCCCATTTGTGAGAAACGGATTAAGTGGCCGAGCTGACCCTCACCTTCGTCGGGACGATCCACCCAGTGGCCCCAAACGTTCTTATCGCTGCGGTCGTAGCCATATCTTCTGAAGTAGAAGATCAGCTCAAACCCGCTCAGATAGATGAACAGCGCCAGCAGCGCCAGCGGGATCATGAGCCAACCGCCCTTGACCCAGATGTCTATGACGGTCGCAAATAGCTCGGCGAAGTTCATGCTTGCTCGCGGGTGATCTTCAACCCGTTGGTGAAGGTGATGGCGTGTTTCTCCATGGTCGCCAGCAGGCTATTTGCCTTGCGCGAGAGCACGGCGTGGAAGATCAGGGCGGGGATGGCGACGATGAGACCAAACTCAGTCGTGACCAGCGCCTCGGAGATGCCGGAGGAAAGGTTGCGGGCATCACCGGTGCCAAAAATCGTGATCAGCTCGAAGGTGGTGATCATGCCGGTCACGGTACCAAGCAATCCGAGGAGTGGCGAGACGGCGGCCGTGGTGGCAATAAAGGCCAGCAAACGCTGCGTCTTCGGCTGCGTTTCGATCACTTTTTCAATACAGATTTCTTCCACCAGTGCTACGGAGTCGTTGGCATGGCGCACGCCGAGTTGAAGCATCTTGCCGCCGGGGCCGGGTAGTTGGGCCGCGAGTTGCTTCGCTTCTTCGTTTTTGCCTTGGCCGAGTAAGTCGAGTAACTTGTGCACCGAGGCATCCTGTGGCATGCGAATGCTGTAGAGTTCGAGCGCCTTGAAGGCTGCGATGACCAGGGAGACAAAGGCGAAGCCGAGGATCGGGATGATCCAGATGCCGCCTTTCTTAATGTGGCCGATCAATCCAGTCCGGGTTTGTTCAATCGCGCGGGCATTGCCCAGCGTGCTGTCCACCGGGAAGTTCGCTCGGCCACCGGCTTTGAGCGAGGCGACCGCCGCGGCGATGTCCTGATTCGCAATCGTTTCAACGGCCGGACGCAGCGATTCCCCCCGGAGGACGAGGCCAGATGCACTGTCGTTGGCAAAGTAGGCGAGCGGGCCGGCCAGAACAAAGGTGCCGGTTTCAAATCGTCCGTTGGGTAGGACGGCCTGCCCTTCAAAGATCGATCCGCCGCTGATGGTGCGGAGACGTTCGCTTCCGAGGTCGAGGGCAGCTGCGAGCGAAACCACGGCGGTGGCTTCGTTACCTCTGGTTTCCGCACTGTCTAAAATACCACGGATGCGCTCTTCATATAAGGCGACTTCACTGACGTGGACTCGGGCCTGCATGCCGCGAAGGTACTCATCGAGCAAGTTGGCGACGTAGCGGAGCTCCTCCTCTCGACCGGAGATCTGGGCGCGTAGTTGGTCGAGGCGTACGTCGGCGTTGTCGACCCGTGAGCGGGCCGCTTCAGCCTCAGCGCGGAGCGAGCGCACCTGCGCTTCCAGCTCCCGCCGTTCCCGTGCGAGTGGGATCTTTTCTTCCCTGATGCTGGCCCGAAGATCGGCGAGCTCGGTCATGGCAGCTTCGAGGTCGGCAGAGGCCCCGGTTTTGACCTCGCTTAAAGTTTGGCCCGAAGCAGAGAGGCTGAGTGCGACACTTAGAAGAAAGGCGGAGAGATACGGTTTGATCATGGCTGGGTTGCGGTGAAAGAAGGAATG
>REBV01000304.1 GCA_007692545.1 Puniceicoccaceae bacterium | reverse complement strand
ATCGTTTTCAAGCTGGTCGACACCCTCACCCGGGCCCGCAACTACGGCCCCATCCTGACCGGACTCTCCAAACCCGCCGCAGAAATCAGCCGCGGAGCCAATGCCAGTGATATTTTCGGCACGGCCGTCATGGTCGCCTCCCAGGCAATCGATCACAAGCTGCTCTACCCGACCGACAACTCAGACGACCTGAACGAAGACGTCACCATCCTCTAGCCGCACACGTCTCCACGCCGCCACACCAACCGCCACATTTATGCCGTCTTATCAAAACTTCTTTCAGGAGCCCGACGACACGGAAATTCTGACCGCCCCCCGGAACAGAACGACCAAGCGTATCTTCATCGCGGCGACGCGCATGAACGATGGTAAGACCACCACCAGCCTCGCCCTCTTTGCCGCTCTGCGCAGTATAACCAGTCGCGTCGGATTCATAAAGCCTGTCGGGCAGCGTTTTGTCGAAGTCGAGGGCCACCAAATCGACGAGGATTCCATTCTGCTCAACCAAATCTTCGATGTGCAGATTCCCATCCGGGCCATGAGCCCAATCGCGATTCACCACACCTTCACGCGGGATTATTTGGATGATCCGGAGCAAAACCATCCAGAAATTATTGACCGCATGTGCCGCGCCTTCGACCGCGCCGCCTTTGATCAGGATTACATTATTATCGAAGGCACCGGCCATGCCGGCGTCGGCTCCGTCTTTAATCTATCCAATGCGGATGTCGCCCGGCACCTCAATGCCAAGGTCATCATCGTCGCCAGCGGAGGAATCGGCCGCCCAGTCGATGAGATTGCCCTGAATAAGGCCGTCTTCGAGGCCGCCGGCGTACAAATTATCGGCGCCATTATCAACAAAGTCGTGCCGGATAAAATCGACATGATCGAGAAATACTGTCGCATCGCACTCGGACGGATGAATATACCCCTGCTCGGCTGTATCCCCCATGAACTCCGGTTAACACAGCCCAACCTGGAGCAAGTCGTCGCTGAAGTCAGAGGCCGCTGGCTGAATGGGAAAGAGATCGGAGCCAATAACCGGATCGATAAAGTCGTCATCGGCGCCATGGCCGCCAAGGGGCTGGTTGAACATCTGGAAGAAGGCGTCCTCATCATCGCCCCCGGAGACCGCGAAGATATTATCCTCTCGGCCATCGCAGCAGAGAGTGTAGCCAGAGAAAAAGTGATCGCCGGAATTATTTTAACCCGCAGCATCCTGCCCCATCCCCGCCTGATGGAGATGATCGCCAAGACCCGAATCCCCGTGGTGCTCTGCGCGGATGATAGCTACAAAATCGCCTCCAAAGTCAATAATATGACCGTCAAAACCCAGCCCGGCGACCAGGATAAAATACCCATTATTAAAGACCTGATCACCAAGAACATCGACCTCAAGGTCATTCAAAACGCATTTGACTCCCAAGAGTGAACACCTCGAAGACGCCAGCCACCATGCCCGCAAAAAAAGAAACAGCAAGCCCCTCCTTTGAAGCCTCCCTGGAGCGGCTCGAATCACTCATTGAAGCGATGGAAAATGGCGACATACCATTGGCCGATCTGGTTGCGAAATTTGAAGAAGGCTCTAAGCTTCTCAAATCATGTCAATCGCAACTCAAACAAGCCGAACTTAAAATCGAGCAACTCAATCTCAAGACCGGAAAACTCGAAGATTTCGATACACCCGCAGAGGACGAATGCTAGCCCGTCCTCCTTCAACGACCCGACCCGATTCATCTGACCGTCGCCGCTCCAAGCCTAATTCACTCATGTCCCTCCTAGATCGGATTCAGTCCCCGGAAGATGTCAAAGCACTCGCCCCCGAGGAACTCCCAACGCTCGCTGAAGAAATTCGTGCCCGCGTCATCCAAACCACCGCACGCAATGGCGGGCACGTCGGCCCCAACCTGGGCGTAGTCGAGCTGACCATTGCCCTGCACCGCGTCTTTGATACCCCCAAGGATCGCTTCTGCTTCGATGTCGCTCACCAGGGCTATATCCACAAGCTGCTGACCGGGCGCAATGATGCACGCTTCGACAAAATGCGCCTGAGTGATGGCCTCAGCGGCTTCCTCTCGCGCAGTGAGAGTGAGCACGACGCATTTGGGGCCGGTCACGCAGGGACTGCCCTCTCAGCCGCACTCGGCATGGCCGCCGCCCGTGATCTGCGCGGCAGCGACGAGCATGTCGTGGCACTTTGCGGTGACGCCGCCTTCACCTGCGGTATCACCATGGAGGCACTCAATAATGTGACTGCCGCCACCAAACGCCTCGTCATCATTCTCAATGATAACAAATGGTCCATCGCCAAGAATGTCGGCGCACTCTCCCGCTACTTTAATGAACTCATAACCAACCCCGTCTATAACCGCCTGAACGACGACATCGAGAGTCTGCTCGAGAAAATCCCGGGCGGCCAGTCGATCATCAAGTTTGGTTCCAAATGGAAGCGTGAAACCAAAGATTTCTTTGTCTCGTCCTCCCTCTTCGAGACCTTTGGTATACGCTACATCGGCCCGATCGATGGCCATGACCCGAAGCAGCTCGAACACTACCTGGAGTTCGCCAAAAATGCCGAGCAGCCCGTGCTCCTCCACGTCCTGACCGAAAAAGGGCGCGGCTACGATGTCGCAATTAAAAACCCGGAACGCTTCCATGGTGCCAGCCCCTTCGACATTGAAACCGGCAAGGGTGCCCCCTCGCCCGCAGGCACCCCGCAGAAATACCAGGACGTCATGGGGGAAACCCTCGTCAAGCTCGCCCGTGAAGACCGCAGCGTCATCGGCATCACCGCCGCCATGCCCGCAGGCACCAGCCTCAACTTACTGGAAGCAGCCCTGCCGGATCAGTTTTTTGATGTCGGTATTGCCGAAGAACATGCCGTCCTCTTCGCCGCCGGCATGGCCACCTCCGGCTTTCACCCCGTCTGCGCCATCTACTCCACCTTTCTGCAGCGCGCCTACGATCAGATTATCCACGATGTCGCACTGCAAAATCTGCCCGTGCTCTTTTGCATGGATCGGGCCGGACTCTCCCCGAATGATGGCGCCACCCACCACGGCCTCTTCGACTTCGCCTACCTGCGCTGCGTGCCCGGCGTCGTCGTCATGGCACCAGCCGACGAAGATGAACTCGCGGATATGATGGCCACCGGCCTCGCCCATCAGGGCCCCGCCTTTATCCGCTACCCGCGTGGCAACGCGGAAGGCCAACCAATCAAAGAACAACCCGCTCTCATCGAAATCGGCAAAGCCAAACGCCTCCAGGCCGGCGACGATCTCGACATCTGGGCTATCGGCTCGATGGTGCCGGATGCCGAAAGACTCGCCGCCCGACTCAGTGAACACGGCATCCAGGCAGGCGTTGTCAACGCGCGCTTTGTCAAGCCACTCGATACCGAGCTCCTGGCCGAAAGCGCCCAGGCGACCAAATGCATTGTCACCATGGAGGACCACGTCATCACCGGCGGCCTCGGTACCGCCGTGATGGAAGCGCTGCAGGAGGCCAACTCACCCTGCCCGGTCGAGCGCATCGGCTGGCCGGACACCTTTGTGGAGCACGGCAGCTCCGTCGCCAGGCTGCGCCAAGACAACGGGCTCAGCGCCGAAGCCATCCTCGAGCGTGTTCTGGCAGCCTACGCCAGACAAGCATCCGTCCGCGCCGAGTCGTCGGTCTAGCGATCGGATGGCGCCCCTATTCCAGCCCCAACTTCTCGCGACCGGCCCCGGATATCATGTGCGGCGTCCAAGGTGGGTCCCAGACGATGTCCACCTCTGCCGAGGCGACCGCTGAGAGTGCCTCGATATTCTTTTTGGCATCCTCGGCAATCACCGGGCCCATGCCGCAGCCTTGTGCCGTCAAGGTCATCTTCACCTTGACCACATGCTGACCCGCCGCATCCGGCTCGCCGATTTGTAGATCATAAATTAGTCCCAGATCGACGATATTGACCGGGATCTCCGGATCAAAACAGCCCCGCATCGCCTCCCAGACCAACGCTTCGCTAAAGGGCGCATCACCCACCCCGGCCTCTGCATCGCGCGCCGCCGCATCCAACTGAGCCTGAGCCGCCGCTCCCAACGCATCCCAATCCTGCCCGGACAGCCGAAAGAGTCCGGCATCCGTCCGAATCGTCACAGTGCCACCCAGCGCCTGGGAGATCACCGCCCGCGTGCCCGCCGGAAGCGTCTTAACCTCGCCGGCCGGAATGATGGTTGCCTCGGTATCCCGAATCAGCGTCAGTTCTTCGTTAAAATTCATCCCTGCAGTCAACACGACACCCATGCCCCCTGTCAATACAGCGTAAACAATCACCTCCCCCGGCCCCCATGCCGTCCATTTATACTTGGCAAACCTGCATTCTTACCAAAGTCTTCCCAACTTTTAAATCCACACTTGGTATATGAAAGAAATATCCCCATGCCTCCCCATCAAACGTCTCCAATTACTAGGCTCTGCTTTGCTATTTTCTTTTGCGGCCTTATGCATCCCTCTGCTGATACCGCAAACGACCGAAGCCCGCGCCCAGAATGAATCGATCGACCTCAGTATCCTGGAGCGGCAGCGAGAGCTGACCCCGCTCATGACGCGGGCCCAGCGGCTCCAACTGGTGCGCATCGAGGAAACCATCACACAAGCGCAGTCAGACCTCCGCAGCGGCGAACATCTGGCCGATACCAAGCCAAGCAACTTTGCACCCAATCGCGATGTCAGAGCCACCGTTGAACGGGGCAAGGCGCTCATGGCGCAGGCAAAAGTCGATCTGGAACGAAGCCAGCAGGCTCTAGCCGCGCTACTCCAAGAAGTCGATGCCGCACAGAACGTCGGGAAAGTGCCCGATGATGCGATTCGCTACCAACTGGAATTAAAACCGATGCCCCTCCCGGAGGCCATCGAAGCTGCCGGCCGGAAAGTTCTCGAAACCAGCCGGCAGCAAGGCTACCGGAACTTGTTTTTTGACCAGGTTTTCATGCGCGATGAACGTGGCATCACTCCCGCTGATGCCAGCCTCAGGAACCACGTCTATGATGCCCTGGTCGCCATTGATGGGACAAATTTCAACCTGACTGTCCCGGTCGATTTCACTCTCAAAACCGATACGCTCGGCCAGGACTCAACTATTTTTGAGTATGAAAATGCGGCTTCTTTTGCAAGAAGCCGCAACGCCCTGCTCGCCATCGAATTTATTCTACCGGAGGATTCCAGCTCCGCGCTCCTTTCGCTTCGTGCAATTGATCTGGCGACGCAGCGTATTAGCGCCTACGAACTGATAAAAATTACGGATATGGCAGACATGGCAGACTTGCTGGGCGTCGAACAGGCCGAGGAGACCGCCAAATTGGGTGACCACGCCATCCAGCGCATCGAACTGCGTGGAGGCGGCACAGCCATCGAGCGTCTGGCCAGCCTGCCCGAGCCCTACCGCTTCGAGTTGAAGTCGAGCTCAACAAATGAGCAAGTCCACGCCCTTTTGGCCTACGCCCTTTTCCTTGATTCCGGCCTGATACTGGTCGGCAGTGATTTCATTTACCAAGCCTACGGAGAAAACCTGGCTGAGCCGGATGCCTGGCTGGGGCAAGCCAATGCCAGTATTCAAATAGTCGATACCGAAACCGAAGGCAGCTTTAAACTCAACTTACAGGCCCAAGGCAGCGACCGCAGCTTGCCCGGCGGTACCGTTTCAGTATTCTAGCAGTGCTGCAAAGTAGCGCGGCGAAACATCAAATCCTGCGGATTCTATCGTAGCCGGATTGGCTCTGCCGTCCGGTCCGTGTTGTTGGCCCGACTGCATGAAGTAAACCGTGCTAAAAGGCAAGGCAAGGCAAGAATAGCAAGGCAAGAATAGGACACCCATATTTTGAAAACGTCAATCTGTAACCTGTAACGC
>REBV01000186.1 GCA_007692545.1 Puniceicoccaceae bacterium | reverse complement strand
CCTTAAATTCCCTTAAAGTGGGCTTGCCGGAAAGTCGTTGCTCTTAGCGCAGGATTCAGTTTTCTATTCAAATCGAGCAGGATTGGAGTGGTCGAAGAGAAATTTAGTGACTTGAGCAGTGCAAAATTAAGAATCACATTCGCCACTTAGAAATACTCTCAACTATTCGATGCAGCTATCCGACTACCACGCCAAATACTTCGCGCATGACCTGACTTTAAAAAGTGTCGAAGGCGTTGGTCGGTTGTCGAGAGCCCTTTTCGATGCTCAGGTGGATCTGAACCCTCACCAAATCGAAGCGGCGCTCTTTGCGCTTAATTCTCCTTTATCCAAGGGAGTGATTCTCTCCGATGAGGTTGGTTTAGGGAAAACCATTGAGGCAGGTATTATCCTTTGCCAGCTCTGGGCCGAGCGCAAACGCAGAATTCTGGTGATCGGCCCTGCCGCCATCCGCAAGCAGTGGGCGCTGGAGATGGAGGAAAAGTTCAACCTCCCCGCCAGGGTTTTGGACGCGAAGGGCTATAAGCAGTTGCAAAAAGCAGGAAATCCCCGGCCATTTGACCTAAAAGAGTTGGTCGTTGTCTCTTTCCACTTCGCCAATCGTTACAAAGAGGAAATCCGCAGCATTCCCTGGGACATGGTCGTCATCGACGAGGCGCACAAGCTGCGCAATGCCTATCGCCCCAGCAATAAACTCGGACAGGGCATCCGCTGGGCGGTTGAAGAACGCAAGAAGATCCTGCTGACGGCCACGCCACTACAAAATTCCCTGCTTGAACTCTATGGGCTGTCCACGTTTATCGACGATCTGATTTTCGGCGATCCGGCTGCCTTCCGCTCCCAGTATATGAATGCCGGAGCCGACATCGAGGAGCTCCGCGGCCGGTTGCGCGGTTTCTGTAAACGAACCTTGCGTAAAGATGTCACCGAATATGTCAGCTACACGAAGCGTCGTCCCATCACCAGGCCCTTCAACCCCACGGATGACGAACAAAAGTTATACGAGGCCGTCTCGGCCTTCCTTCAGCGTGAGGACTCCTACGCCATACCCAAACAGCGAAGACACCTCACTGTCCTGATTCTGCGTAAGCTCTTGGCCTCTTCCGTTGATGCCATCGCAGGCACCCTGGAAACGATGAAAGCCCGACTTGTCGATTTGCGCGACGGGAAGATCGAAGCCATGAGCTTGCCCGAGCAGCTGATCGAAGACGAGGAGATGGAAGACGACCTTTTGGACGAGGTTATCGACGAGATCGAGTCGGAATCGGACGAGCTAGATTTGCCGAGGCTCGACATACAGCGTCTTACCGAAGAAATCGCCGAACTTGATAATCTCGTAAAGTGGGCAGGCTCGATTGGCACAGAAACTAAGACAAAGACTCTTATCCAGGCCCTCGAAGCTGGATTCAAGAACATGTCCGAAATGGGTGCCGCCGAAAAGGCTCTTATTTTCACCGAATCCCGTCGCACCCAGGAAGCACTCAAGCGTTTTCTGGATGCCAACGGCTATGCCGGACGCGTGGTTCTCTTCAACGGGACCAACTCCGGCCCCGAAGCAAAAGCCATTTACGAAGCCTGGATTGAGAAGAACCGGGACACCGGTCGCTCGTCCGGCTCCCGCGCCATTGACGCTCGCACCGCCCTGATCGAGCACTTTCGCGACACTGCCAGCATCCTCATCGCCACCGAGGCCGCAGCCGAGGGCGTCAACATGCAATTCTGCTCGCTGGTGGTCAATTACGACCTACCCTGGAACCCCCAGCGCATTGAGCAGCGGATCGGTCGTTGCCACCGCTACGGGCAGAAGCACGACGTCGTGGTGATCAACTTCATCAACAACCGCAACGAAGCCGACCAACGCGTCCACCAACTCCTCCAGGATAAATTTCTCCTCTTCGACGGTGTCTTCGGAGCTTCCGACGATGTGCTCGGTAGCATCGAGAGCGGAGTGGACTTTGAGAAACGCATCCTCGCCATCTATCAGGATTACCGGACTCCGGCTGAAATTGAGGACGCCTTTAACAAACTCCGGGAAGAGTTGGATGAATCGATTCAAAATCGCATGGCCGACACGCAAAAAGCCCTACTTGAGCATTTTGATGAAGATGTTCACGCACGCCTCAAGATGGAGCTGGCCGACACTCAGAGTCGCCTCGACATCGTAAGCCGTCGCTTCTGGGGGCTGAGTCGCCATGTCATCGCCGACCGTGCGGACTGGTTTGAAGACGCACACAGCTTCCAGCTCAACAACCCACCGGCAGCAGGTGTGGAGGCGGGGCACTATTACCTGATCAGTAAAAACAAGCGGCTTAAGGATCGCGTCCCGGAGGAGCACGGGCATTTCCTCTATCGCATGGGTCACCCGCTCGGAGAATGGGCGACTGACACCGCCAAATCCCTTGAGACACCCTTCACTGAAATCACTTTCGACATAACCAATCATCCGACCAGGCTCACCCTGGTCGACGCACTCAAGGGAACCAGTGGTGTCCTCCGACTCACCCGCCTAAAAATCCAGAGCTACGAGGAGGAAGAATACCTGCTCTTCTCCGCCTTCGATGACTCCGGCAAATCCCTGGATCAGGAGACCTGCGAGAAGCTATTCAGCGTGGCCGGAGCTTCCAGCTCCGAAAATACAAGAAATAATTCTCTAGTAACTAATCAGTCATCCGGAGCTGGAAGCTCCGGCCACTTTACCGCACCGGACTGGGCTTCCTTAAAAATTCGCGCTGGCGAAAACCTCCCGCACTGGACTTGCGAGCACGCCATCTATCATGTCAGCTTTCGACTCTTCGACAGCCTGCCCGCCAGTAAACTGGAAGCATGGCGGCAGGAACGAACCCAACTCGAAGCCGCCGCCACCGCGAAGGACGGAGCACTATCGGAAGCCGAAGCACAACGCATTCACAATTTGTTTTCTGAAAAAGTCGAAACCTTTCTTGATTCTGGCATCGGCGAATGCTGGCTACGGGACTTCGCGATAGCCGGAATCGTCTCGGATGCTCTGCATCATTTCGATGGCGAGCGCTACCGGCTTCACGCTTTTTGCATTATGCCCAATCATGTGCATGTCCTGGTTGAGACATTGACCGCAGCCTTTCCACTTGAAAAAATCGTGCACTCTTGGAAATCGTTTACCTCAAATCGTATCAATCAAGTGCTGAGGCGAACGGGGCAGGTATGGCAACATGAACCGTTTGACCACATCGTTCGCGATGAAGCCGAATACAAAAAGCAGTTTGCCTACATCCTGAATAATCCGCGCAAAGCTGGAATATGTGCGCCAACGTGGCCGGAGCTTCCAGCTCCGGATAATTCCCAAAAAGAAGAACCGGAGCAGGATGCTCCGGCCACGATCCCACCAGAGCAACTTCACCGCCTGGCACAAGAGGCTCAGCGCTACGTCGAAGCCACCATCAGCCGGTCGCTGGATGCGAATAGCCAACACTTCAGCCAAGCCCGTGAACGCCTCGAACGCTGGGCCGAGGATTCCGTTCTGGCAGCCGAACAGGCCATCAAAGACACCAAGGAGCAGATCAAGGCCCTACGCCGTCAAAGTCGCCAGGCGGAAACCCTGACCGAGCAGAAGGAGTTGCAGGAAAAAATCCAGTCGCTGGAGAAGAAACAGCGCCGCCAACGCCAGCAAATCTTTGACGTCGAGGATGAAATCAATGACAAACGCGATGCTCTGATCACCGAACTGGAACGCCGCCTCTCCCAAAAAACAGAATCCACCGAACTCTTCACGATTCGCTGGCAGGTCGTGTAGCTCCAGGATGCCCATTTTATAAGCATGTTTCGCCCCAAATTAAAGTCATCGAAGATCTCCAACATTGTATTGACGATCAGGCCAACTCAGGCCTACTTTTTCCCTTTCAACCCTGTGGCCGTCTTGGGCTTCGACCTAAGCACCACAGCCCCCCGTAGGCTGCGGTCTGCGGGGTTTCTTTTGCCCGGAGCCAAGAAGGTGAACCTTGGAATTCAAACACATTCGGTAACGATTAAAATGGTGGCTCAATCAAAGACAACTAGAGTGGGTTGAATTATGGGTAAAAACCGAAAAATAGAGGTTGATGGCCGCACCATTACGGTGGTGGCTAATGATGCGCAGGATTATATTTCGCTGACGGATATCGCTAAATACAAAACGGACGATAGCAGTGCAGTGATCGGAAACTGGATGCGCAACCGAAACACCCTCGAATTCCTCGGGATTTGGGAATCGTTGTATAATCCCGATTTTAAACCCCTCGAATTCGAGGGGTTTAAAAAACAAGCCGGGTTGAATGCCTTCACCTTATCGCCTCAAAAGTGGGTCAATACGACCAATGCCATGGGCATCGTAGTGAAATCCGGGCGCTATGGTGGCACCTACGCACACAAAGACACCGCCATCGAGCAAATGGAAATCCTCACCAGCGACCTAAACCAGAAACGCCTCAAAGGAGACAAAGGATAGGACAGAACCATCCGCCGTCATTTATCATTCATCCTTCATTCGAAAATGCCTACCACCGTCCAACTCCGCACCCGCCTCCTGAAAAAGCTCAAGGAGCTGTTCCAACTCGACCAGCCCGACCTCGATTTTGGCTTTTACAAGATCATGCATGCCAAGGCCGAGCAGGTGGAGCGCTTTATCGACAATGATCTGCTCAAAATGGTGGAAGAGGCCTTCGCCGACGCTTCCGCAGAGAAGACCGAGAGCGAGGTCGAGGCCGCCAAGCGCAAGCTGATCGAGGCGATGGGCGAAGATGTCTTCGACGTCAATGGCGAGATTAATGAAGACGCCGCCAAATACCCGGCGGGCAAGACCTATACCGCAGCCCTGCAAAAAGCGGATGGCCAAGTGGCCAGCTTGACGGAAGAAGGTCAGGTCTATGACCACCTCTTCCGCTTTTTCGAGCGCTACTACGACAATGGAGACTTCGTCTCCCGCCGCTACTACACCCGCGAGACGGACGACCGCGCCGCACCCTTTGCCGTCCCCTACAACGGAGAGGAAGTGAAACTCCACTGGGCCAATGCGGACCAATACTACATCAAGACCGCCGAGTATTTTAACAACTACACCTTCGACCTGACCCAGGCTGCGGAATTCCGCGCCATGAACGCACTCGAACGCACCGCCGCCGGAGTGCCCGATACGCCGGTGAAAGTGCACTTCAAGATCGTCGATGCCTCCGAGGGCGAGCACGGCAACGTCAAGGTGAAGGACGACGAAAAGCGCTTCTTCATCATCCACGAGGACGAGCCCATCGCTTTCGACGAAAACGGCGAATTGGTGGTGCATTTCCAATACCGCGCCGACCCGGAAAAAGGCAGCAAGCAGGAAGGCTCCTGGCGTGACTTCCGTAATTCCGAGGCGGTCGAAGTCATTCGCCAGGCCTTGCAGGCGATCCAGGGCGAGAACGCGACTGCCGCCACTTGCCTGCAGCTCTTCCAGGCTCCCGCACCAACGGAGAAAAATAAAAGCCGGCCGCTACTGGCCAAGTATCTCAATCAATACACGGCGCGAAACACGATGGATTACTTCATCCACAAGAACCTGGGTGGCTTCCTCCGGCGAGAGTTGGATTTTTATATCAAAAATGAGGTCATGCGCCTCGACGACCTCGACCAAGCCGACGCGCCTGCCGTGGAAAGCTACCTCGCCAAGCTCAAGGTGCTCCGAAAAATCGCCCACAAGCTGATCGACTTCCTCGCTCAGCTTGAAGACTTCCAGAAAAAGCTCTGGCTGAAGAAAAAGTTCGTCGTCGAGACCAACTACTGCATCACGCTCGACCGCGTGCCGGAAGCACTTTACGAAGAAATCGCCGCTAACGACGCACAGCGGAAAGAATGGGTGAAGCTGTTCGCAATTGATGAGATTGAGGCGACCGAAGGCGATTTGGC
>REBV01000257.1 GCA_007692545.1 Puniceicoccaceae bacterium | reverse complement strand
CTCCCCCGCCCCCTGATGCTGCGCTACCGCGCCCTCTTCCGCACCATGTTCGACCGCGCGGATCTCTACATCGCTTTCTTTGAGAAAGGGCTCTCCCTGCTCCAACGGGACGGCCAGCTCGGCTACATCTGCGCCAACCGTTGGACGAAGAACCGCTACGGCGGCCCACTCCGCGCAATGATCGCCGAGGGCTTCCACATGGAGACCTACGTCGATTTCACCGGTGTCGACGCCTTCCAGGGCGCGGTCATCGCCTATCCCGCCGTCACCATCATCCGCAACGCCCCCGGGCACACCACCCGCGTGGTCGAGAAGGAGGACGTCGCCTGCGAAATCCTGCCGGAGCTGGCCGAGCGTCTGCTCGCCCGCCAGCCCGACCCCCGCATCAAGGAGATGGACGCCATCGCCGCGCAAAGCGCCCCCTGGCTGCTCTCCAACGCCTCCCGCCTCCTCGTCATCCAGGAATTGGAGCGCCGCTTCCCCACCTTGGAGGCAGCGGGTTGCAAAGTCGGCATCGGCGTGGCCACCGGCGCGGACAAAGTCTATATCGGCAGTGACGCCCAGCTCGACGTCGAGCCGGAGCGCAAACTGCCCCTCCTCACCCGCCGCGATTTGAAGAACAACCGCATCGAATGGACCGGCCAATACGTGCTCAATCCCTTCGACGGCGACCGCCCCGGCCTCGTCGACCCCGACGACTTTCCAAAATTCAAAGCCTACCTCGAAGCCCACCGCGACCCGATCGAGCGCCGCCACGTCGCGAAGAAAAATCCCCACGCCTGGTTCAAAACCATCGACCGCATTTATCCCGAACTCACAGGCAAAGCGAAGCTCGTGATCCCCGACATCCAGGGCAAGCCACAGGTGGTCTATGATTCCGGCAAATACTACCCACACCACAACCTCTACTACGTGACCGCCCGCGAGTGGGATCTCCGCGCCCTGCAAACCGTCCTTCGCAGCCGCTTGGCCAACGCCTTCGTCGCCACCTACTCCCTCCGCATGCGCGGCGATTGCCTCCGCTTTCAAGCCCAATACCTCCGCCGCATCCGCCTCCCCCAGTGGGCCGATCTTCCTCCCGAGCAGCAAAGTACCCTGAAATCCGCCGCCGACTCTGACGACCAAACGCTGATCGATGAAACCGTGCGTTTGCTGTATGGGCTGGACGCATCGGATTGGAAGGCTTTGTGTGCGGATTTGAGGAAATTTGGTTGCGGCAATGTAAACAAACTTGTAGCATAAGAGGTGATTTTTTTAATCCAGAGGGTCAAAAACCCTTAATATGACATCCACTTACAAATCTCATGCGTTCCATTGAACTCTTCTCCGGTGCAGGCGGCCTGGCTCTAGGGATCGAAGCCGCTGGTTTTGAGCATGTTGCACTGGTTGAGTGCAACAAGGATGCTTGCTCCACTCTGCGCTTGAACCGACCCGCATGGAATTTGATTGAGTCGGATGTTCGGAACGTCTCGTTTACAGAACTCGGCCCGGTTGATTTCGTGGCTGGTGGCCCTCCATGCCAGCCATTTTCGATCGGTGGTAAAGCTCTCGGATACGATGATACCCGCGATATGTTTCCGCAAGCAGTCAGGGCCGTGCGGGAACTACGCCCGATGGCCTTTATGTTCGAAAACGTGCGCGGGCTTTTGCGGCAGGCATTCAGCAACTATGTTGAATATGTCCGGCTCCAGCTCACCTACCCGGATTTCCCCATCTCTCAAAACATCCCGTGGGATGCCAATCTCCAGCGCCTGCAAAAGCACCACACCTCTACGGGCAGCGCAAACGGATTGACCTACAATGTCAGCATTCACCTCGCGGATGCGGCGGACTACGGAGTTCCACAGCGGCGGCACCGGGTATTTTTCATCGGATTCCGCTCGGACTTGGACGCAAAATGGTTTTTCCCAACTCCCACCAGTTCCGCAAATGAACTTCTTCGGGAAAAACACGTCACTGGGAATTATTGGAAGGAGCATGGCATTTCAGCACAACAAGACACGCCTCCTAATCTTTTGCGCAAATTAGCACCGATGCAGGCGGAAAGCCTTTTCCCTCAATCCCGCTGGAGGACAGTTCGGGATGCTCTGGCGGGGCTCCCGCACCCCAAGAGTGCGAGCCAATATCCGAACCACACCTATCAAAAGGGGGCGAAATCTTACCCCGGCCACACCGGTAGTCTTTGGGACGAACCAGCCAAAGCCCTGAAAGCGGGTGATCATGGAGTTCCCGGTGGCGAGAACATGCTGAACTACGGCAACGGGAAGGTTCGGTATTTTTCGGTCAGAGAATCGGCCCGCATCCAAACGTTCCCTGACGATTATGTATTTTCCGGTTCCTGGACGGAAAGCATGCGACAACTCGGCAACGCGGTTCCCGTGGCTTTGGCTCAAGCCGTTGCGTCTTCAATTTTCAAGCAGCTACAGGTCACAAATGGACAACGAATCTGTATTTAATCCCCTCGCCAAGCGCAACCTTGGTAAAAGTGTTGTTGATGCGCTGCTGGAAAGCCCCGCCCTTCCACTCGCCGACGTCGGTAATTTTGCGGGTGCCGGAGTCTATGCGATCTACTATTGTGGTGGCTTCCCCTGCTATAAGCCCTTGAGTCTTTTAAACAAAAAAGAGGCGACTTACCCCATTTATGTCGGGAAGGCGATTCCCAAAGGTGGTCGGAAAGGCGCAAGCGCAGACGCCTCCTTGGATTCATCGGCAATGTCGAAACGCCTGCAAGAGCACAAAGTATCGATTGAAGCGGTCAAATCTCTCCGCGTTGAAGACTTCTCGTATCGCAGCCTCGTCGTCGATGACATTTGGATCTCGCTCGGCGAGACCTTGGTCATCCAGCGGTTTCGCCCCCTCTGGAATCAAGTCGTGGACGGCTTTGGCAACCATGATCCCGGAGCAGGCCGCTACGGCGGTATGCGTCCGTCATGGGATGAGCTACATTCGGGACGCACCTGGGCTGGAAGGTGTAAACCACCAAGGCTGACCAAAGAGCAAATTATCGAGGCCGTAAACGTCTACATGGCGAATCTCAAATGATAGAGGGGGCGTTTGACCCCATTTTCATCACCTGAATGCACGCAAATTCACCGCCGTAGTCTGAAATCTGAGATCGACTTAAAACTATATCCAAACAATTTTATTTAAGTTAACAACCTTTTTTAGAAACCCAAAGCTAGGCACAAGTCTAACATAAAATGAATGAAACAAACGAAAGTTATGATGCGGGTGAGGATCCTTTTGTAGAGCAAGCTGAATATATAAACCCTGAGCACTTACTAAAATGGTCAAGTCAGCACCCAGATGAGCAAGACATTCTTAACAAGCTATGCAGATCTGGTGCCAAACTCTTGACTGGCCCTAGAGGCTGTGGAAAAACTACACTCCTCCTAAAGGCATATCGCAGAATGCTGGAGGATGACCAGTCTAGTTCACTGCCAGTTTATGTGAACTATAAAGTATCTCTCAAACTTGAACCACTATACAAAGAGAAAGCGAATGCTTCTTTCTGGTTCAAGCAATGGTTGTTGGCCAAAATTTACTTGGGGATCTATAGGAGTTTAGAGAATAGATCCGATCTCGAATCTCCCAGTGCTCTATCAGCCCATAAGCAGAACTTAGTCCAACTTGTCTCCAAGCTCGAAGTAGGAGGCACGCCTAAGATTGATGAAGCGATTGTATCAGTAGAAAATTTGAATAGCGACGTTCAGTTAATCCTCTCAAATACAAATGCAAAACGCTGCGTGTTGCTATTAGATGACGCTGCACACGCCTTCTCTCCTGAACAACAACAAGATTTCTTTGATATTTTCCGTCAATTAAAGAGCCGTTACGTTGCACCAAAGGCCGCGATATATCCTGGAGTTACCGTCCTAACACCCGGATTTCAACTAGGCCATGATGCCGACGAGATCAACGCATGGATCGATCCGTATGGAGAAGGATATCTTAATTTCATGCTAGAGCTTATACAAAAGCGAGTATCTGAGAATACTTTTAGAGAGCTAAGTAAGCATGAAAGTTATCTTAAGCTTATATGCTATAGTGCGTTTGGCATGCCAAGAGCAGCCCTCAACATGGTTCGCATATTCTCCGAGTCGTCAGGAAACATGGGAGCTCCGAAAAAAGTCGGGCAACGCTCAGTAATAGAAAGCATTAGGACTTCCTACCACAATACAGTTTCAGTATACGAATCTTTAAAGTATAAGATACCAGCATATGCAAAGTTCATCAGAGAGGGTAAGAAAATAGAAGAACGGTGCTTATCTGCGGTTAAAGAGTATAACCGCGGGAAAGACCGTAATCTGCAAAGCGTTACAATAGCGATTAAAGACGAAGCAGCTTCTGAAATCCATCGAGTCTTTGGCTTTTATCAATATGCTGGATTGATGCGTTTTCATAACAAAATAAGTCGCGGCGTAAAAGGAACCTTTCTACTATATCGCCTCCACATCGGAGCACTAATTGATGGAAACTGTTTATACGCTCGCAAAGCAATCAACGCTGACGACTATATCCATGCACTACAGCACCGTAATGCCCATTCCTTTACGCGCCTAGGCGAGAATAGCTTAGTGGGTAAAGAGGGCGCTAAAAGCGTTTTAAAACTAGCGCTACCTGCGTGCTCTAACTGCGGTGCACAACGAACTTCAGAAGCTGCGATGTTTTGCTCTTCTTGCGGACAGCAACTTCAAGATCCTTCTGTCTTCAATTCACTAGTTTCTCAAAGTATATCCGCGCTTCCCCTGACAGACCATCGAAAAAAGAGAATTAGAGAGAATAGCAATATTAGACAAATTAAAGATATAATGATGGATATCGATAGTAAGGAGTTACTTAAAGTTCCTCAAATCGGGCCTATTTGGTCTCAGAGAATTAAAACTTACGCTGACGAGTTTATATCATGAGTTCTACCAACTGGAAAAATTCAGTAAATCGACCAGTGCCAACTACTGCAATTAGGCTTAGTGACTACCTTAGTCTAAGTATAGATAGCAATCTATCGCCTATTGACAAATTTTATGAAAGAAGGACGCAAATAATTACATTTGCAGATTACCAAATCCTTCAGGACAATAAATTCCTCGGGCCTCTCCTTCTGGTCGGTTTAATATCTGCAACTGAAAACTTTTTTAGGAGCATCTACGCTCGGTGCATAAAGTTGTGCAGTATTTGCAAAGAGTGCTCCGCTTCCGAAACTTTATGGCTAGGTTCCGCCATTTGGCACGCAGACGGAGAGCTCGCAAGAGGCATAACTGAGCACCTATCTTTGGCAGAAAAGACGAAGATCAAAAGTATTTCTAAAAAACTTCTTAATTTTGAAATAAGGCAAGGCTCACAAACTGACAGTGCACTTGATGAATATGAAAAAATCTGCCAACTAAGACATGCTGTCGTCCATAGTTCAGACAACCTGCCAGGTAAAAATGCCGTAAAGCTTAGCGTCGCATTAACGAGTTCGCGTCATCACGTCAGCATTAGTGAAGTTCAACTACAAGAGGCAGCTCAAGTTTGTTCCTCGCTTGTAGCTAGCTTTAATTCCGAATTATTTGAGGAATTTGTTGATCGTTGGCATGAGAAGTGGGTGCCTGCTAAAGAAACATCATACTTCACCGAAATCTGGGAAATATTTCATTCTGCCTCAGATGCAAATACGGGCGGAATAACAAACTCAATTAGTAAAACTGTTTGTAAGAATCGTATTCTTCGAGACTACTCCCCTTAAATCCCTTGTGTGGTCCATGAACTCCCGGATGCGGTCCATCACACCTCACTGGCCGCGCTGGAGCGCGACTTGACCCCCGGGCCGCCGGAGGTGAATTCCACCATCAGGGTGTTGGGTAAGCGTCCGGTGAAGTTCCCCTCTTTATTCACTGGACTTCGATAGGTTTCTAT
>REBV01000302.1 GCA_007692545.1 Puniceicoccaceae bacterium | reverse complement strand
GAGGGATACATTCGCGTCGAGGCGTCGCCCGCCCCCGGCAAAGAGCCGCGGAGCACGGAAAACGAGCGGTACTTTAACCGAACCTTCGTAGAATGAATGCTTCCACCATTTGTCGTGCTCGCCGAGTAAGTCACCATGGTCACTGGTGTACACAATCAGCCAGTCGTCGAGGTCTTCACCTACTGCCCTTATCTGTTCAAGGATGCGACCGAAGTGCGCGTCACAGGTCTCGACCATCGCAGCGGTAGCGGCCAGCGCGCGGCGGCGGTCCGCCGCGCTAACGCCAGCGGGCGTGCGGGTCCAATTCGAAAACGCGGGATGTTCCAAACAATCCTGATTTGCATACTCCTCTACTTTATCCAAATAGGCAGCGATGCTTTCGGAAGGTGCGCAGAATGGATAGTGCGGCTGCTGCAGGCTGACTTTCAATAGCAGAGGACGGTCCGGAGTAGCACGCTTATAGTGCGGACTAACAAAGTATTCTTCGATCAGGGCACAGGCTCCAGCGACGTTTAGCTCGTCACTGACAGCGTAGGGTGAGCGGCCAACGCCGGCCCGCCTCAGTTCTTCCTCAAGTGGCCAATTGGCAGCCGTTTGGTGGTACCGCGCATAGGCTTTTTCATCACGGCCAGCAATAAATCCCGGTTCGATCTGCAGATCGTCGCCATTGCAGATCCGCCGTGTCCAACCCTGCATTTGATCCGTTCCCATATGGTGTAGCTTGCCAGCGCAGGCGGTTGTGTAGGACCCACGGGAAAGGACACGGGCAAAGGTCTCGGCATTGGGTGGAAGGTCCTGACCGTAGCGCTCGACCCCGCAGTGTCGGGGCAACTTCCCGGAGGCCATGCACTGGCGCGCAGGGACGCAAACCGGAGAGGGTGTGTAAGCGTTTGTACAAACGACCCCTTCACGCGCAAGGCGATCAAGATGCGGCGTTTGTGCCACCGGATGACCAGCAAAACCGAACCAGTCGAAACGATGCTGGTCGTCCATCAGGAAAAGAATATTGGGTGGCCGGCTCACTGTTCCTCCGTTAAGCATTGCTTAAGACCATGAGAGATCGCTAACCCATTCGTTGAGCTCGAGAGCCATATCCGAAGGTGTGCGTACGGCGCAACCGTCAATCGCCAAGTCCCGCACCTTCACTCGGCACACATCGAAAGTCGCGTCGCGACCGGAAATATGGCTGGTCTGATTCCCGCCTTCGATACCACTGAGCTCAATGCAAACATCCTCTAGCGCGATATCGCGGATGCTTGAGAAACGCGTCTGATCGACCTGTCCTTCTCGGGCGATCACCCAAATGTCGAGCGGTCGATTACAGCGACGCGCATGGATGCGGCGGAAGGTGACATCATGCGCCTCCGCGCCGTCTTTTAAGTCGAGCCCAATAATACGGGAAGCCTCGACGATATGGATATCCTCAAAAAGAATCCGGCCGATCCTTTCGCCGCGCGTTTCGGTCCCGATCTTCATTGCGGTCGTAGGCGTGCACATGAGGCAGTTTCGAACTGTGATGTCGGCGACATCGGTCAGACGGTTGTGATGACAGCCGGTGTTCTTAATGGGCACACAATCGTCGCCCGTGTGAAAAAAGCAGCGCTCGATCGTAACGCGCTGAGAGCTGTCGGGATTGATACCGTCGGCATTGTTCCAGACTGATTTGGAATCGGGCCGGAGAAAGGAATCCCAGCCCGGTGGCGGGATTTCGTTGAGCACCTTTACACCGATGAAGCTAACGTCCTCGCTGAGAACGATGTGTGTGCTCCAGAACTCGCTATCACGCAGGGTGACGCCCTCAAAACGAAGCCGCCGACAATCGACAGCGCGAATGAGCTGCATCATCGCGCGGGGACCGGGGTACAAGTGTCGCATGGCAGAGCCATTGCCACAGACAACGCCCGTTCCGAGCAAACCACTGTCTTCGACACCGCGAAAGGAAATGAGTCGGCGCCGAGTGCCGGGAATGAGAGAACGCGGCAAATCTTCCGGCCAAGTTCCGGGCTCGTCGAGCGGGTGGGCGTCGAGATCAAGCGAAGCTTGTAAGACGGCACCTTCCGCGAGGTGAAGGTAGGTACTGGATTGCATCTGCACAGTCCCCGTCTCGTAGCGGCCAGGACCGAGGACAAGCGTGCCGCCGCCGTCCGCAGCGATCTTGGCCAGCGCGGCGTTGAGGGCCTCGGTGACAGGCCGACCACTATCCGGGGTGATGCCAAGCGAAGTACCGTCAATCGCACCAGCTGGGCAGGCGTCTGCACCAGCGGGGTCGAGAAAAAGAAAAGCTTCCACGCTATCGCCCAAAAGGAGCGCAAAGTGTCCGGGATCTGGGAACGAACCGGAGGCATCGAGCCCCGGATCGGGATAAAGGGTGACGGGCCTACCGTCGTCGCTGGTAAATTGCCAAGTATCATTCGGGGAATGAGCAACGCGCAAGGTGCGAACCATACGGCGTTCGTAGGCATAGGCAGGATCGGGCTGCCAATGAGTTTCCCACTCAAGGGATTTGTTATTACGGTGGGGAGTGATCATCGGGCGTATTTTTCGAGTAAGGGCTTGGATGCGCTGGTTGTGGCGCTTGGGTTTTAGCGCACATCATCCTCCACGCTGGGACCATTTTCATGGAAGTCCAATTCAATTACGGTTCATCTTTCTTCGATGGTGCTTGTGAGGCTTGGAGCAGCTCAACGCCTCACGGGTTCGGCGGCTGCATCCGTTCAGCGAGACCGTGCTCGCCGAGCACTTCGGCAATCTTAACCGGAGCGCCGCGCTCGAGGCATCGCTCCATCGCTTGCAGCACCGCAACCGTGTAAATACCTTCGCACAGGTCAGGTCCAGCAGTGGGACCACCGTCTAATTCGGCAGCAAAAGTATCGAGGTAGTTTTGAAATTCTCCCGCATGGTGAGAGAAACCACCGAAGCGATAGTAGTGATCGCGCTTCGACTCAAAGGAGAGCATCCCGCTTGGCGCGTCCTCGAAATTATAGGCATAGCGTAAGTCGGGATAGTCGGCGCGGCAGCTACCTCGCTCACCACGAAGAATGATTGATTTGAGGCTGTCACGATTATGCACGGCGTCCATAACCTGCGCGTCTTTAACCAGCGTCGGCAGACCGTAGCAACCGCTGACACGAGCAATCTTTCCGGAACCCGCCTTTAAAACGAAGTGCAACACATCGGGTCCGTTTTGCCCGAGGGCTTTGCTGGCTCCGCTCTGCACGCCATATCCAAAAACCTCTTCAATATCGGGTAAATAACGCCGAACCAGATCAACCGGATGACTGAGCCCACAGTAGATCCACTTGATCCCGTCCTTGGCCCAGCTATTGGCCATGTAGTGACGATGGTCATGGTGATAATGGGCCTCAACCGTCCAAATTTCGCCGAGCTTGCCTGCGGTGTAGTCCTGCCACTGGCGCTGCATGGGTTCACCCCACCGGCTACTCTGCCCAACCAAGAATCGACAGCCGGAAGCCCGAGCTGCCTCAAAAACGGCTTTCGCCTCAGTCAATCCATCAAAAAGCGGCTTCGTACAAATCACGTTCATACCGGCATGGAGCGCCGCAATGCAGTGCCGGGCGTGCCA
Source organism: Puniceicoccaceae bacterium (assembly GCA_007692545.1). Lineage (GTDB taxonomy): Bacteria > Verrucomicrobiota > Verrucomicrobiia > Opitutales > Coraliomargaritaceae > Thalassobacterium. Next base: position 2,328 of record REBV01000302.1, on the reverse strand, counting down.
GGGGTCCGGCGTGTAAATCGCGATCGTATCGATATTGGAATCCGCCAACATTTCGTCATACGAAGTCGTGAAGCAAGCAAGGCCAAACTCACGTTCGCGGGCTTGCCCGAGCGCCTCATCCAGATCGCAAATCCCACCAACACGCCAGTGCTTGCTGGTGTGCGCAGCCGAAAGAATGCTACGCCCCTCGCCGAGACCGAGGACACCAAGCGTGTGCATGGCCGTTGGGTGTGTGTTCACAAATAATTTGGTGAGAGTGTATAGCTGAAGGATAGCCGACGCAGATCAAATAAATCCAGGTCGGTCAAAGTTTACAGTACCACAAGCAATCTTCGATACAGGACGCAAATCATCGGGATCTGCGGCGCAGCGTCACAAAGCCAATTGCCAGTAAACCCAAGATAGCGGCGTAGCTTCCAGGCTCAGGAATCGGAGTCACCTCACTGAAGGAGGTGCCCACGCGAACTTCATCGAGCTGTATATTGTTCCAGTTCGCAAACAAAGCCGCATGCGTCACATCGCCCGCAAAAGTCGCACCAGAACGGGTAAAACTAATATCGTCAGCCACGAGGATGCCACCTGAAGGCGCCGATCCTCCAACTGTCGGATTAGCCCACATGCTGAATAGTCCATTCGAGACATCAAACTTGGCCACCAGCAAAGTCGCAGCCCCGGTAGCGCCTGCAACTGATCCAAAGACGGGAGCAGTCTCACGGCCATCGAGAGTATAGACAAAGTTGCCACCATTAATACCAAAACCAAAACGGGCACGGTTATTGAAGTCGGTAGCATTCAAATTCAAGTTATCGTTCGCGTTGTTGGAGAAGGTCAATCCTCCGCCCAATCCGTTGGTCTGAACAACAATACTCGCCCAGAACTCACCCGATGAAGGCGCAGCCGAAGCCATTTGTCTCGACAAAATGTGCGTGTTATTCCCCGAAGAAACAGCATGATTCCCTGAAGTGAGTAAGGAACCGGCGTTCAACGAATCGGTTCCGATTTGGAAGTTACTACTGCCAGCGGCGCTTGAAACGGCCCAGTCGCCGGTCCAGCCGGTTCCCGAGCCATTGCCAGCCACAGCAGGGCCAGTGAAATCAAAACCTTCGTAGGACGATTGTGCGAAAAGAGCCGTCGGCAATGCAATGACGGCTGCGATGATGGGGATCAGTTTTTTACAGTACATGGTATCGAATGGTTGAGGGAGATAAACTCACCTATGTTAATGGGGTTTTAAACACAGGCTAATCAACGCCACCCCCTATCGAACCACAATCCCGGGAATATCTTAACGTAAGAAGGCCACAGCCCTGACACCGTCTCCCTCGAAAAAGCTTGCTACTCGGAAGGCTTAGCTAAGGCCAGCAACTCAGAAACCGTCACAAAGCGCAGGCCTTTGGCGCGGAGCTGGCTAACGATCTCCGGAAGGGCATCCGCCGTTTTCCCAGGCCAAGTATGCAGAAGGATGATGTCACCCGCCCCAGCCTTAACCGAGGCTTCGATGATATCTTCTTTGGTAACAGCGGCCTCCCAATCTCTACCCGAGTGGGAAGCCCCGATGGACGGAAGTTGCAGTTCATCCAGAACAGTCCACAGCGCCGGACCATGCGACAAGTACGGAGCCCTGAAAATCACCGGAGTAAACCCGGTTGCCTCCTCGATAATGGCTTGGGTCTCGACCAGCTCAGCGCGCACGACCGCAATGTCTTCGATGTTGCCGAGCATAGGGTGGGTTTTACTGTGGTTGCCAATTTCGTGACCCGCTTCGAGGATCGCTCGGGCGAGTTCCGGATGGGCGGCGACGTTTCTACCAATTTCAAAAAAGGTAACCCGAATATCCTCCGCCGCAAAAAACTCGAGCAAGCGAGGCGTCTGCGTCGCATGAGGGCCGTCATCGAAGGTTAGTGCAACCACGGCTTCGTCGGTTTCAATAGATCTAATCACAGTCTGAGCTAACAGAGGGTTTAATAAAAAGGCGCTGAGGGTGAGAAAAAAAGTAAATCGCATGACTGATTTAGCCTTATGCGAGGCAACTTAAATAACAAGACGTTTGTGGAAGGACGAATGAGAAAATGGGCTACTTCTGCAATTTCGGAGTGGAATTTAATGAATCCAACATGTATCGATGCTCTTTTTATATGCCTCAACAAAACAGCCTTCCCGCACTCCTCTGCTTTGGTGATTCCATTACTGCCAATGGCCGCTGGCTCACTGCACCTGAGACCACAAGTTCATGGCGTTTGTTCAACGCTGGCCGCTGCGGACGGAAAACCTCCGACATCCCAACGGAATTGCCTACCGCATTGACGGCTCACCCCGAAGCCACCGGGC
>REBV01000165.1 GCA_007692545.1 Puniceicoccaceae bacterium | reverse complement strand
TTCCAGTCAAGGGTCTTTTCGATGGCGACTTTCAGTTGGAGGGTGCCGGGGCCAGCCTGGAAGATGCATTTGAGCACTCAGAGGCATCGCTCCTCGTGACGGGACGGGAGGGCATATTGACCGCATTTGAGCTGGATGACCGCAGTCAGCTCGGCTTGCTCGGGGCGGGCCTGCTTGGGCAGCAGCTCAATCGGCCAGGCATCACCGCTATGTCGCAGGCAGTGCCGTACTTCACCAACATGCCTTTCGATAGTTTTACGCTGAATCTGGTGCGCGGGCAGGATAAGGTCGTGCGCATCCCGAAGCTCAGCTTCCTGGGCGAGAGCTTGCGTATCGAGGGCGAGGGTCTGGTCGCAGCCAGCCGCCTCGACGACGTGCTCAATCAACCGCTACAACTGAGCCTGGCTTTTGGTGCCAAGGGCCGTCTGATTAATTATTTGGAGACGCTTCAGCTCCTCGGCCCACAAACCGCGGCGGACGGCTTTCGCAGCTGGAATCGCAAGATCAACATCGTTGGCACGCTAGCTGATCCGGATACCAGCGCGCTGAAAGATATGCTCAACGAAGCCGCCCGGCGCGCTATCAGCGGACGTGAGGCGTCCAGCCCGGCCTCCGATGCTACGCGAACGGACCTTTCGGAAGGAGCCCCCACTCAGCCCGCCGAAAGGACCAAGCGAGACAGACGCCGTGATGATATCGAAATGGGCCTGGACTTGCTCAATTCCCTGCTGGGTAATTAATGATTAGGCAAATAAGTTCAGCTTAAAATTGTAGCGATCGGCCGTCGCCTTCGGCTATGGCGGACAGAATGGCTTCTTGACCACCATTGTGTCCGGCGTAGCCCGGAGAGTGAAGACGGAAGCTCGGAGAGCGACTAGCTTTATGCCAGGAACGAACCAGCTGGATGCCCAAATTAACTTCGCCTACAGTGTGCCAGCGTAGATCGCGTTTTCGCCGAGCTCTTCTTCGATGCGTAGGAGCTGGTTGTATTTCGCGATCCGGTCGGAGCGGCTCATCGAGCCGGTCTTGATTTGACCGGCATTGGTGGCTACGGCGATATCAGCGATGGTGGTGTCTTCGGTCTCACCGGAACGGTGGGAGATGACAGAGTTGTAGCCGTTGACCTTGCCCAATTCGATGGCTTCGAGGGTCTCGGTGAGCGTGCCGATTTGATTGACTTTGACCAGAATCGAATTGGCCACACCGAGATCGATGCCCTTTTGTAGGAACTTGACGTTGGTCACAAACAAGTCGTCGCCGACCAGTTGCACCTTGTCGCCAATGGCGTCGGTCAGGGCTTTCCAGCCGTCCCAGTCATTTTCATCGCAGCCGTCTTCGATCGAGTCGATGGGGTATTTCTCCGTGAGCTCTTTGAGGTAAGCGGCTTGCTCGGCTGAGTTGCGCTTGGCCCCGCCTGCGCCTTCGAACTTGGTGTAGTCGTAAACGCCATTGCTGAAGAACTCGGATGCTGCGCAGTCGAGTGCAAAGGTGATGTCGCTACCGACCTTGTAGCCTGCGGCCTCGACGGCCTTGGTCAGGGTATCAAGGGCATCTTCGGTGCCTTCAAACTTGGGGGCAAAGCCACCTTCGTCACCCACTGCAGTACTCAGGCCGCGGTCGTGCAAAACCTTCTTCAGGCTGTGGAAACACTCGGCACCCATGCGGATCGCTTCGCTGAAAGTCTTGGCGCCGATGGGGCGGATCATAAATTCCTGGAAGGCGATGGGGGCATCGGAGTGCGAGCCGCCGTTGATCACATTCATCATGGGCACGGGCAATACCTTGGCATTCGGGCCGCCGATGTATTTGTAAAGAGGAAGTCCAAGGGCGTCGGAAGCGGCGTGAGCCACCGCCAGGGAGACACCGAGCATGGCATTGGCGCCGAGCTTGCTTTTGTTCTGCGTGCCGTCGAGCTCCAGCATCACTTTGTCGACCGTGAGTTGGTCGCAGGCATCGAGCCCGATCAGCTCGGGAGCGATGACATTGTCAACATTGTCGACGGCTTTAAGCACGCCTTTACCGAGGTAGCGGGCTTTGTCGCCATCGCGAAGCTCTACGGCTTCATGCTCGCCCGTGCTGGCTCCGGAAGGAACGGCGGCACGGCCAATGATGCCTGACTCGAGTTCGACGTCGACTTCGATGGTAGGATTGCCGCGCGAATCAATGATTTCGCGGGCGCGGATGTCTGTGATGATAGTGCTCATATTTAAGCGATTTATTTTTAGTTAAGAGATGGTATCTGTCTGCGCCTGCATGGGCAGCCGAATAATTGGACAAAGGAATAAAGGTTTTGCAGGGTCGCCCCGTGCTGTCAATGATTCGCCCTAGCGTGCCTGCTGCTCATACATGGCGAGGCGCTGTTGCCATTGGCCGGCGAGGGGGGAGGCCTGGATTTGTCTGGCGAAGCGGTCGTATTCTTCGCTGCGTCCGGCGGCATCGGCCGCCATCGCCAGATGATAGGCGGCCTCGGCGCGGGCGGCTTCGGCCAGGCGGCTATTGGCGGCAATGTCCGTCAACTGAGCCAAAGCATCGTTTTCCTGGCCGTTATAGAACCGGGCAAAGGCTTGGCCGACTAAGGCACGGCCTTCGAGTATAGAGCCACCCAGCGCACTGGCGGCGATGCTGTAAAAGTTGATGGCTTTTTCGAAGTCTCCAGCGGCATAGGCCGCATCCGCTACGGAAAGTGCCGCCAGACCACCGAGCTTTTTATTGGCGTAAGTCTGGGCAAAATCAGCGAGTGTATCGCTGGCCATGGCCTCGGCATAAGCCGCTTGGATTTGTGCTTCGGAGTGGCTGGCATAAATGCGCATGCCGTTGAGGCCAATGATCACCAGGGCGAGGGCGACGATGCAGCCAATGATAAAGCCCTTATTCTCCATCCAGTAGATGTTGAAGCGGTCCTCAAACGAGATAGCTTCAGAGTCCTTGGCGTCGACCAGATGGCGCTCGTCGACCAGGTCCTGCTGATCTTCCGGAAGCGTGGGATTGTGGATTTTGTTTTTCTTTGGGCGGTTCATAGCTAAGATGGAGAGTGGAGAATTGGAGTTAAGGAGTGGTGGAGTTTTGGAGTAAAAAATTGAGAACTGCGGCCACTTGGCCGCTTAGTCGAAAACGACTGTCTTGTAGTTGTAAACTAAAATACGATGGTCGAGGTGCAGGCGGATGGCTTGGGCGAAGACGGATTTTTCCAGATCGCGGCCCTTGCGGACCAGATCGGGGATCGCGTTACGGTGGTTGATCCGGGTAACGTCTTGGTGGATGATGGGGCCCTCGTCAAGATCTGCGGTGGCGTAGTGCGCGGTCGCCCCGATCAATTTAACGCCGCGGGCGTGGGCTTGGTGGTAGGGCTTGCCGCCGGCAAAGGCGGGAAGGAAGGAGTGATGGATGTTAATAACCGGGCAGCCCGCCTGAGTCAGAAAGCGATCGGAGAGCACCTGCATGTAGCGGGCCATCACAACCAGTTCGGTCGCGTGCTCCTGCAGAATGGCGAGCTGCTGGTCTTCCGCCTCGGCTTTGGTCTCTTTGCTGACGGGCACATGATAGAAAGGCAGGCCATAGCGTTCGGCCTCCTCCGCGAGTGTTTTGTGGTTGGACAGAATGCAGGCGAGCTCGCCCGCCATCTCGCCCGAGCGGAAGCGCAGGATGGTGTCGTGAAAGCAGTGGTCGATCTTGGAAACAAACAGAGCTACCTTGGGGCGGTCGGTCGAGAGGGCGACTTTAGCGGTCATCCCGAGATCGTCGCGGGCAAATTTTTCAAAGCCGGCGGCTTCTTCGGTGATCGGACCTGAGGGTATCCACTCTACCCGCTGAAAAAAGATGCCCGCCTCTGGGTCTTCATGCTGATCGGCATGGACAATATTGCTGCCCCGGAGGAAGATCCAGCTCGAAACACGGGAGACCAGGCCCGGTTGATCCGGTCCGTGAATGAGTGCGATAATACTGGGCGATTTCATGACAAAAGGCAGAATGCTAAAAGGAAAGTGTGCTTCTGCAATTCTTAACTCGCTGATTTTTTCTAGGGCGGTCGCGCGTGCTTGCATTCCGTCCGAGGATTGCCAACAGTCGCATCCCTCATGGGAAAGCGAAAACCAAAAAAGCGTAAGAACAAACTGGCACGTCCACCCAAGCGTCGCGCGTCGCCGCCGATGCCTGTGTTCCCCCCGTTTCCCGTTGACGATGAGGCGGCATTTCTAGACGCCGGGCTCGACGAGCTGGATGCACCGATGGCCTCGCCGCGTCTGCCCAAAAACAAACAGCCCCGGGGGGCGGTCGATCCATCCTTGTATGAATCGGCCCGTTATAAAACATTCCGCGACTCGGTGGCGGCGATCCGGGCTTCGCTACCCGAGTCCGTGGAGAAGTTTGCCACCTACGATCTGCCGGACCTGAAGGACCGCCGCTGGTTGGCCCGCTACTGTATCAAAAAAGAGGCAGGTGAGCTGCCCGGGTGGCAGCAAGTCATTTTGGAGAAGGCAGGCTTCAACTGGGTGCGGGGGCGGCCGCCCGAACCCAAGCGTAAAAAAGCAAAAAAAGCCGGGCCGTCGATATTCGATATCCGCTGGCAGGAAAGCTATGCCGCGCTGCGGGAGGTCTGCTCCACCGGGGCGGCGGCAGAGTTTGGGCTGCTCGGTCTGCTGCACGGTGACGAAGTGCACTATGACTGGGTGCGGCGGCAGATTGTGGCGGCTAAGGCGGGCAAATTGAGCCAGCAACGCCTGGAGCAACTGCGGGCCCTGCCGTTTGATTTCGAACTGGTTAAAAACGATCCCGGTTTCACGCAGTGGCGCAAAAGCTTCCGCCAATACGCGGCCGGAGAGATGACGAATGCCGCCCGCTGGGAGGCCCATCAGTCCCGCGCCCGGCGCGCTGGCAAAATGCCGGAATGGCGCATCCGTGCATTGGATACGCTCGGTTTCAACTGGGTGCTTGAGGTGAAGGTGAGGCCCCCCGCTGCGCCTAAAAAGAAGGTGGACGCGCAAAAGAATATGGAGGATCGCTGGCGGGCTCGCTTGGCCGAGTATCTGGAGCTCCAGGCGGAACACGGTAAATCCGGACAACTCCCGCTCTATGCCAACGCATCGCTGCGGCCCTGGATATCGCGGATGCGCATGCGGTATAAGAAAGGGCAACTCTCGCCCGAGCTGGTTAAGGAATTTACAGAGCAGGGCTTTAACTTCGACGGGAAGGCCGTGTATCTGGCGCAGTGGAATGAGTTTTACCAAAAGCTTTGCGCCTTTAAGCAGCGCTTCGGTCACCTGCGGGTGCCGATCGGCTATTGTGATGATCCGGCGCTCGGCCGCTGGTTTGCCAATCAGCAGGAGTGCCTGCGGAACGGGAGGCTCAAGGGGGAAAAGTTGGCCAAGCTCAAGGCTTTGGGCGTGCCGCCCCGGCAGAGGACGGCGAGCTCCAAAATGAAGAAGTCCAACCTCTCCATCTGGTTGAGACTCTTTCGCGAGGTCGAGGCCATTCTGCAGGCGGAGCACGGAGGGCGTATGCCTGAGTTTGGGGCGTTTTCAGTCCCGCACAAATCGTGGATGAAGCGGGAAGCGAAGAAGCTGAAAGCGGGCACCTTGGAACCCTGGCAGGTTGAGCATCTGCAAAGCATCGGTTTTGATCCTGACAAATTGCCCGAACGTCCACCACAAGTGGATTGGGCGGATCGGCTCGAGCGCTTGCGGCGCTTTATCCAAGAGCATGGGCATGCCCAGGTTCCCCGTGGTTATACAGATAAAAAGTTGAATGCCTTTGTCGATCGTATCCGCATGCGTAAGCGCAAGGGTGATCTGAATCTGCGTGAGCTGAGTGAGTTGCGGGCGGTCGGCTTTGTCTTTTCGCCCAACCGGGAGGTCTCACCCGCCTGGCGGCGCGAGTACGAGTCGCTCAAGGCATTTTACGAAAAACATGGCCACAGTGATGTGCCCCGGTCGTTTCCGGAAAATCAAGGGCTGGCTGAGTATGTGGCACAGCAAAGACAGCGCGGGCGCAAAGGCCGGCTGCTGGCCGAGCATATCCGCCTGCTCGACGCCTTAAACTTCCGCTGGATCGGCGAGCACCCCGTCGGCAAAGACGTAAAGGATCGGGCTTAGCCTTGGCTTGTCAGGGCTGCAAAAACATGATCGTATTCGCAGCATGCCGATAGATCACCACTACCTGCGGGACGAGCGCTTAATCATACGTGGAGCAGTTATCCTGGGCTTGGTGATCGGTTTACTGGCCTTTTTCTTGAGTAAGAATATTGGTTCACGACCTGCGCCAGTACAGCCCGAAGAAGTGTGGGCCTTTGTGCAGGAACAAGCAAAACAACGCAATTTGGACCCTGAATTTGTCTATGCCATCATCTGGGCGGAGAGTAGCCTGAATGCACGGGCCCGGAGCTCGGTCGCGCGCGGCATGATGCAGTTAACCAAACCGGCCTGGCGGGAAGTGACTGATGAGTCCTACCGGCACGCCTGGGACTGGCGCATCAATGTCCGGGTCGGGATGGATTACCTCGTGTTTTGTCGGGATTTTTTGCAGCGGCACAACAGTTTCAACTACCCACTGCTGGCGGCCTCGTATCGCTATGGACCCTACCATGTGAGAAACCGTGATTTTAAGATCGAGCAACTGCGCCCGCCCAAAAACGAGATATATCGCCGTATTTTTGCGGGTAATGTGCGTCCGGTGGTGCCGCCGGGGGGGAGGTAGAGTAACCCACTTGAGTGCGCTTAGTAGTCCACAACTTCGGGGTAGATTTGGCCGGTGGCACCGATCTTGAAGAGATAAACTTTGCCGGGCTCGACTTTGGTATAGACGGCGTTACCGAAGACGGCGGTGATACCGTATTGACTGAGTCGATTCGGATCATTGGCCAGCGACCAAATCGCCTCCCAGAAGATTGCGCGGTCTTTCATATTAAGCGATTTCGTGATGGCATGATAGCGCTCGGGCGCACTATCGGATAGCTGAATGGACTGGCCCCTTTCCGGCGGGGTCTGCTCGCCGTAAATCCGCCGCCAGAGGTAGAGCGCGCGCTCCTTGCCATCGCGCACGGATTGATCGCTGAATTTGACAATCAACGCATCGAAGTGAACCACTGCGCCTTCGATTGAAAAAATCTGCTCATCGACAATTTCCTTGGGCCTGCCCGCAGCTGTTTGCACAAATCTCAGCTGGGTCGTGATCTGCCCAAGGGCATTTTTTTCCTGAGAGAGCACAGTGACAAACCCGATTTGCTCCTCATGGGTGAGGTTGTTGAGGGCTTTGTTGAGCTCGTGATTTTCGGTGAGCAGGCTATGAATGCTGGAGCTGGAGAGGTAAAAAGAGAGTCCCAGGCCCGCCGCTGTGACTAAAGCCGCCAGAGCGATGAGGGAGCCGATAATTTTTCCTGAAGTGCCGGTACGCATGATTCCAAGGATGACAGGTCTTTGCGGCTAAGCAAGCGAACTTCCAATACAGCGATTCTCAGCTTTACAGTTGAGATTTTTCTATGATCAGGGAATGTCGGGGTGTGCAAGACTCAGCTATATTTGATTTCGCCCGTGTTCGGGCCGACTTTCCCATACTTTCCTCTGAAGTGCGGGGGAAGCCTTTGACCTACCTGGACAACGGCGCCACTTCGCAAAAGCCGAATGCAGTGATTGAGGCAATCGACCGCTACTACCGGGCGGAGAATTCAAATATCCACCGCGGCGTTCACTATCTGAGTGAGCAAGCGACCATTGCCTATGAAGGCGCACGGGTTCAGGTGGCTGATTTTATCGGCGCGGCGGATGCCGATGAAGTGGTCTTTGTGCGGGGTGCTACCGAGGGTATAAATTTGGTGGCGCATGGTTTTATCGAGACGGTGCTGTCCGAGGGCGACGAGCTGCTGATTACCCACATGGAGCACCACGCCAATATCGTGCCCTGGCAAATCGCGGCTGAAAAGACCGGTGCGGTGCTTAAAGTGGTGCCGGTCCTGGACAGTGGTGAACTCGATCTCGATGCCTATGCGGCGATGCTTTCAGAGCGAACCAAGCTGGTCAGTATGGTCCATGTGTCCAACGCATTGGGCACGATCAACCCCGCGCAAGCAATGATCGGTCAGGCACACGCCCGGGGCATCCCGGTCCTGCTGGATGCTTGCCAGTCGGTCCCGCACATGCCGGTCAGTGTGGCTGAGCTGGGCTGCGATTTTCTTGTTTTTTCGGGCCACAAGCTTTTCGGGCCGACCGGGATCGGGGTCCTGTGGGGTAAGCGCTCCTGGCTGGAGCAATTCCCACCGTATCAGAGCGGGGGTGATATGATCGAGCGGGTTGATTTCGCAGGAACCACCTACAAGGGAATCCCCGGCAGGTTTGAGGCGGGCACCCCACATATTGAAGGCGTCATCGGCCTGGCTGCCGCCATCGACTACCTCAACGGACTCGACCGCGAAGCGGCGCTGGCCCACGAGCACGCACTTTTGCTGGATGCTACGGAAAAACTTTCGGGTATCGACGGCCTGCGGATTATCGGCACTGCGGCGCAGAAGGCCTCAATTCTCTCATTCGTCATCAACGATATGCACCCGCATGACATCGGCACCTTCCTCGACGCCGACGGTGTGGCCATTCGTGCCGGGCATCACTGCACGCAGCCCCTGCTCAGGCGCTTTGGTGTGCCCGCGACGGCCCGTGCCTCCTTTGCCTTTTACAACGATTTCGAGGATGTCGACCGCCTGGTCAATGCGGTCGTCAAAATGCAGCGTTTTTTCGGCTGAGCGGCTAATTTTTTTCACAGCAAACCATCGCCTGTGGCTGGGTTTTCCGCACTCTTTTTCTCAAGTTTTTTGACCCCAAATATTGCCGATTGTGGGGCTTAACTAAGTGCCATTCGCTCTAAAACGGTAATCTCACCCGCCACGAGTCGAGCGTCCGCAAGTAACGCTTGCTGTGCCATGCGCTCAAAAGGATCTGCACCGGTTGAAGAAGGAATTAAATCACTTTGCAACTGAGTCTTCCTCGCGCCGAGAAAAAGGGGGCGGCCCAATGTTTGCTTCGCCATCTCCGTTGCACTCCGTCATGATTTTTGAATCCTTAGCCGCTTCGTATCAACTAAACACTTACGCAACTGGCCTCTACAATCAGACGGCTTCGTTTGCCCGCCTGGAAACGGCTCTGCGGGAGGGGACGGAAGATGCAGTGAAGGTCCGGGCGCAGTTAATGGCGCGGATGCATGACCTTTCTGAATTTATGAAGACGCTGAAGCAGCGCTTCTCTATTACGGATGGGGTGGTTCTTTGGTCTGCCGAATTTGTACGAAGCTATGCGGCACAGTGGCAGGCGGGGCGTAGTTGTGGGCCAGCTGTGGCGGGCACTGCGGCGCGGGGGGGGGCTGCCTGGGGTGATCTGGCGGTGGTGAATAAGCTGCGGCGGGCGGTGTTTGGTTCGACATGATTAGGCTCATCGGCGTTGGCGTCGAAATAGTTGAGCCACAGCCATCGCACTAAGCCAGCAACTCATAAATTGCGCAGCCCCAGATAATGCCGCAATTGACTAAAGCAAGCAAGACGGCAGCGCTACCCATGTCTTTGGCTCGTTTGGCAAAGGGGTGCTTTTCGAGGGAAATATAGTCGACCACCCATTCCACGGCAGAGTTAAGGAGCTCCACGATCAAAACCAGCAAGACTGCAGCTAGTAAAATAGCCGTCTGGAAGGGACTGAAGGGCAGGAAGCAAGCGGCCCCGACAAACAAAAGAGCGAGTAGGCTTTCTTGTCGGAAGGCAGACTCATGCAGAAAAGCGGCCTTTAGCCCGGCCAGAGAGTGAAAAAGTGCATGCCAGGCGCGGAGCAGTCCACTGCGTTTTTCGATGGTGGCATCGGCGTGAGTTGTCTGGCTTTGGTTCGTGTTTGTTTCGTATTCACTCATAATCTCAATCTCGGATGCAGGATTCAGAGGCGACACGTTCACAAAATTGCTCCAGTAGATCAACACTGCGTTGTCGCCCATCCTCTTTGGCCAGCAGCTTGGCCAGCTCGATTGCCCTTTGGTGGTAAGGGGGGCTGTTTTCAATCTTCGCCACGGCTGAATCCAATTTCTCTGGCCATTTCTGCTGTGATAAACGGATGCCCACTTGCAGCCGAAGGATCTCGTCGGCCCACCAGTTCTGATCTGCAATATGCGGCACCACAATGTGCGGCACTCCGGCATGCAGAACGGATGCGGTGGTGCCCGCTCCACCGTGATGGATGACCATGCTGGCGAATTGGAAGAGCTGATCGTGGGACATCGGCGGTACGACGAGGATCTCCTTGCGGGCGAGCTCTACGGAAAGTCCCGCCCAACCGCTTTGGATAATGATTTTTTTTCGCCCGCTCCAGGACTTGAGGAAGCGGCTCATGACCTCGTGCGTCTCATCGAAGGTGACACTGCCAAAGGTCAATACGGGCACTTTTTTACCCTGGCAAAAGGCTTCCAGTCGGGCCGCCTGTTTTGGGTCTGCCGGGCTCTGCCAGCGCAGGTAGCCGCAAAACTCAAAGCCCGGCGGATTTTCATGCCGCTGCATCAGAGCGGGAGAAACTGCGATCAATGAAAGTGCTGCAGGATTAAGGATGAAGTCGCGACACGGCGGCAAGTCGTGATGGGAGAATATCCGCCCACAGACTGAATTCACGGTCCAATCGACCAAAGCATTACCGAGTCGCCAGCAACTCCAATTCCACCACTCCTGGCAGCTCTGGGGCAAGCCGCGTAAGCGGGGGATCATTTCCGGCGGATAGGCTCGGTTGGGCACTAGATTGTGGCAGAACGCAAAGCTGACAAACGGTTTATTCTGACGTTCCGCTAAAAACCTGTAGTGTGGGAAGAAATACGAACCTACGAGCACATCACACCATGTAATCTCCTGCTCCATGATTTCGATCAACTCGTTCATGAAAGGCACTGCTCCCGCGTAAATGTGGCGGAGTTGCAATACGGGTAAGCGAATACGGCTGAGCTCCCGCATGAACTCGGCAAAAATCTCAACTTCCCAATCCGGCGGCACTCGGCGAAACTCCAAGCCAGCCGATTCAATTGCTTCCTGGTAGAGTGGTGCGGTTGCGTAGCGCACCGCATGGCCTGCAACGGCCAGGGCTTTCCCATAGCCAATCAAGGGATAAATGTCACCCGTTGAACCGTGTGAGGTGAGTAATACACGCATACACCGGAAATCCTAGGCTTCTTCCAGCAGGGCAAACTCGCTCATAGCCGGCTCAAATTCACTGGCCAGTAGCGCATTGAATTGTTTAAAGTCAATGACCTGAAACACGCCATCTTCATTCTCGACGATGGCGGTGAGTGATTCCACCCAATCGCCTGAGTTCAGATAGTGAATGCCATCGATCATCTTATCTTCGGCGGTATGAATATGCCCACAGATGATACCCCGGCAGTTACGTTTTTCAGCCAGCTCTTTGAGGTGTTGCTCAAAATTACTGATATGGTTCACTGCTTTTTTCACCTTGGCTTTGATCAGCTTGCTGATGGAAAAGAACTCCTTCCCGCGAAAGGCGCGCCAGCGGTTGTAGATGCGGTTGATACGCAGCAGTTGCTTGTAGCCGATATCGCCCATGATAGCGAGGAACTTTGAGTGTGTCGTGACTGCATCGAAGCAATCGCCGTGCACGATCAAGTAGTCGCCGTTTGGTGTCGTGTGCACATGCTCCTCCTCGACTCGAATCCGGTCGAGGACAATGGGCATAAAACCGGACAAAAAGTCATCATGATTGCCCCGCAGGTAGATGACATCCGTATCTTTTTTTTCTGCGATTTTGAGTATTCGCCGGACGATACGGGTGTGGCCGGGCCGCCAGACATTTTTCCGCTTCAATGCCCAGCCGTCGATAATGTCTCCGTTCAAAATCAATTTCTCGCAGCGTGTGTGCAAAAGAAACTGGATGAGTTCCTCGGCCTTGCAGTCGAAGGTGCCCAGGTGGATGTCTGATAAGATGATCGTCTTATAGTAGAGAATTTTCTTTTTTGCGGCCATAATCGAGGTCTTGCATGGGTGCTGTATGGGCGAGCCTGATGAGTGCGGATTCAAAATGATCAATCACGGCATCCCAGGAAAGAGAGGAGACGCTCGCTTCAGCCGCTATGCGCATAGTGGGCCAGGTGCCTTGCAGCGCGACGAGTGCGTCCACTTGGGCGATAAAATCCGCAGCTTGGTCAAAGCGTGCCAGCATTCCGTTTTCAGCGGGTCGGATGTGCTGCTGAGCGGCTACGTAATCGTAGGCCAGAACCAGCAATCCACTGGCCAGTGCCTCAGTGATCACATTACCGAAGGTCTCGCTGGTGCTGGCAAAAAAGAAGAAATCGCCGGAGGCGTAGTGCCGGGCCAAAGCCTCCCCGGATTGTGGGCCTGTGAAAATAAATTCCGGGTATTTTTCAGCCAGTTTCTTACGTTCCGGCCCATCACCGACCCAAACCATTTTAGCATCCGGGAGTATTTGTTTCAGATGGAAAAATGCCTCCACTGAAAGCGGTAGATTTTTTTCGGCAGCGATACGCCCCACGTAAAGAACGATCGGGGTCGATTCCCCGCAGCCCCAGCTGCGCCGTAGTTCCGAGCAACGGCGCCGCGAATTGAATAGCTGTGTATCCACACCGCGCGACAAAATTGAAACATTTTGAAACCCCATGCCTGCCAGCTCTTCACGCACCTCAGATGAGGGCACAAAAGTGGTGGCAGTGCGGTTGTGGAAGTAGCGGAAATAGCGCATCAGCGTATTCGCCAAAAAGGCATAGCCATAGTTTTTCCCATACCGTTGAAAATGGGTGTGGAAACTGGACGTCACTGGAATACCGAGACGATCGGCCGCACGCACGGCCGCCAGCCCCAGCGGCCCCTCGGTCGCTACATGAACAAGGTCTGGTCGGTCCGCTTGCCAGGCCTTTAGTAAACGCGAGGATCGACAAAGGCCAAACTGCAGGCCCGCGTAGCGGGGGATGGGGAGGCCCTTTACCAGCAGGTCACCCGTATCGATACCATCGGTCGCATCGACTTTTTGACGCGGACGGACCAAAGCCACCCGATGCCCCTTTGCCCGCAACCCATCGACGAGTCGGTTCAACGTCATGGCCACCCCGTTCATTTCCGGTGGGAAGGTCTCTGTGATTAAGCGAACAGATAGTTGGGTCTGTGTCATCTACACACTTGAATCTCGTGTAAAATCAGACGAGAGACAAGGCGTGTAGTGTAAAATTCAAGTGCCAGTCGTGACACTGTTGTTACAAAGATCTTTCCGGCAGTTTGGCTTCCAGCGTTTTCAAGTAGTCCCAGCTGAAGAGGCCGCTGCTGTGGCCGTCGCTGAAAATGGGGCGGATGGCATAATTGCCCTGGAGTTCCCAGCCTCGGATGGTGACTCCGGGAAAATTTTTTGGGCCGTGGCCGCCGTACTGATGACCGAAGATGTCTTTTTCGCCGATGTTCTGTGCGCTGGGGGAATGCCGGCGCAGGAACTCTGAAGGGAAGTAGCTCTCGCTGCCATCCTGCCAGACGATGGCCAGCTCATGGCCGATGAGTTGGATGTCCTGTGGTTTCATGACTGGTAAAAGCCGGCCAATTTCAGGCGATCGAGGAGGGCGGCTGTTGGGTTGGTGCGGTTGAGGATGTAGAAGTGCAGGCCGGGCGCACCTTTTTCGAGCAGTTCCCGTGCTTGTTGGAAGGACCATTCCAGACCGATGCGGGTGCCCTTGGCCGAGTCTTCGCCGACCGCTTCCAGTGCGGACGCCAGCTCCGGCGGAAGAAAGCTATCGCCCATCTGGCAGAAGCGCCTGGCTTGGGGCAGGGTGGTGGGGGTCATGAGTCCGGGCAGGATCGGTACCTGAATGCCGATAGCACGGGCAGCCTCGACGAAGGCGAAGTAGCGGCTGTTGTCAAAAAAGAGCTGAGTGGTGACAAAGTGCGCCCCGGCATCGACCTTGCGTTTGAGCTTGAGCAAATCGACCTCCAGCGAGGGAGCTTCCGGGTGTTTTTCCGGGTAGCCGCCGACACCGATGGTGCACTCGGCGAAGTTGTCGCGGATCAACTCGACCAACTCGTTGGCATAGTGGAGGCCGGCCGGGTGGGCTTTGAAATCGGCCTCCCCCTTGGGTGGATCGCCCCGCAGCGCCATGATTTGATTGAGCCCGGCTTTTTTGAACTCCTGGATGATGCCCTGTAAATCTTCCCGCGAATGCCCGACGCAGGTGAGGTGGGGCATGACGGTGTAGTGATAGTCTTGCGCGAGTTGGCGCGCATACTTGAGGGTGCGGCTCCGCGTGCTGCCGCCGGCCCCATAGGTGATCGAGACGAAGTCCGGCGCATAAGCCTGTAAATCGGCGGCAGTGGACAGGAGCTGCTCGGCCGCCGCATCGGACTTGGGCGGAAAGAACTCAATCGAAAACAGCGGCTCTGCCGAGGCGAGTCTTTGTTGGAGGGAAATTTTTGTCATAAACGTATCAAGTTATGATGATATGATGATGCGTAAATTGGCGGTCAACTTAAATAGTCAATGGGCGGAAATTTTCCGATTCAGCTGATCAGTTTTCTCCGAAATTCCGAACAAAAACATCTTGACCTGTGGAGCAAAGTGGGGCGATATGGAGGAAAATGGTTTAGTTGGGACGATATGGGTGCATTGAATACAGGGAAGTTTTTTGGCGAGTATCGCCACAGCGTGGACGACAAGGGTCGCCTCACGATCCCTTCGCATTGGCGTCCGCAGGTAGATTCGGAGGAGAATAACTTTCTGGCTCTGGGTAGTTTGACGGAGCGTTCCGTGACGGTCTATCCGCCGAAGATGATTGAGCAGCTGTATGAGCGTTTTTCTCAAATCAGCATGGGTGACCAGAAGGGGCAGCGGGCGATTCGCCGGATTATGGCGAGTGCGCACAATTTTTCCTGCGACAAGCAGGGGCGGATTAATTTGAACGACAAGCTGATCCAGTATGCCGGCTTGGGAAAGTCGGTCGTGCTGTTGGGTGAGGCCTCGAAGTTTGTTATTTACGACGAGGCGCTCTACGAGGAACTCGCCCAGAAGGACGCCGATGTCGAGGACTTGGCCGAGATCGCCAAGGACTTCGGCTTTTAGAAACCCAATCTTCCAAACTTATGAGCAAAATCTTCGAACGCATCGCCCGGGAAAATTTTCGCACTTCAGGCTACATCACCCATCCGAAACGCGAGGCCCCCAGTTCCTGGACCTACACGACACCCCCCAGCAGTCCTTTCCATCCGAATGCCACCCTCCGCGACGCACTGCAGCGCCGCGAGCGGGCCTTCCTCAAAACACAAAGCAAACCTTCCTTACTCAAACACTGGATCCATGTCTTTTTCCACCGATGATACTGTCAGTCCCGCCACCGGGAGTGGGCATTTGCCCGTCTTGTTGCGCGAGACGCTGGACTTGCTTGCGCCGCGTGCGGGTTGTGAGCAGTTCACGGTCTTGGATGGGACCTTTGGCGGGGGTGGGCATACGCGGGCGCTTTTGCAGCTGGATCCAGCGGTCCGGGTGGTCGCGCTTGACCGCGATCCGGCGGCCCGACCCCGAGCGGAAGCATTGGAGGCTGAGTTTGGAGATCGTTTTGAGTTTCACCACATCAACTTCAGTGACCTGGGCGAATTGGATACGGGGGATTTCCACGGGGCTTTGTTTGATTTCGGGCTGTCCTCCTTTCAGTTGGATACCGAGGAGCGGGGCTTTTCTTTTCGTTACGATGCGCCGGTTGATATGCGGATGGACCCCGAAAGCGGAATTTCGGCGGCGGAGTTTTTGGAGACGGCGGACGAGGAAGCGCTGGTCCGGGCCGTGCGCAACTATGGGGAAGAGTCGCGCTGGCGCCGGGTCGTCAAAGCGATCCTGGCGGCACGTGGCACGGGCGCCTTGCAGCGCACGCAAAGCCTGGCAGCACTCATTACCGAGGCGGTCGGGCCCACGCCCCGGGGGCGCAAGGCGGTGCACCCGGCCACCCGCACATTTCAAGGTATACGGGTTGAGTTGAATGATGAGTTGAGTGCGATCGAGCGCGGCCTGCCCGCCGCCTTCGATCGCCTCTTGCCCGAGGGTATTCTCGCGGCGATCAGTTTTCACTCGCTGGAGGACCGTATCGTCAAGCGCTTCTGTCGAAAAATGGCAGGCCGCCCGGAGCACGCGCGCGACAACCGCACCCTGGATGAACGTGAAGTGCGTGCCACCATGGTTTCGACCCGTCCCATCAGTCCCGGCGAAGCGGAGATCGCCCAGAATCCCCGCAGCCGTAGTGCCCGTCTCCGGGCCCTGCGTAAACTTTCTCAAAACTAAGGCTTATTATGAAACAATTATCTTTAAAAACTCGCCGGCAGATGCTTGCTCTAATTTTGGCCATGGTTGTCGTTACTGTGGGTAGTGCATTTTCCATCGTTTGGATGCAGCAGCAGATTTCGCGCACCGCGCAGAGCAGTCAGCAACTGGAGTCGCAGTTGGCTGAGACCTTGCGCAAGCTTCGCTTCCTCGATGAGCGCATCGCGAGCTACCACCAGCCCGTAGTTCTGCAGGGCAAGGTGGCCGGTGTTTTGCGCCCATCGATGGAGAACCAGATGGTGTGGGTGCAGGAGCGGCAGTTGCCGAGTGGTCGCAGCTACGCAGTCAGCCAACCTTATGAAGTATCGATGGACCTCGCCCTGCTCGACGCCAATACCGCACGCTAAAATTCTATGAGTAAAGCCTTCGTATCCAGCGGAAGATCGGCACTCGTCACCTTGGTGGTGGCCTGTGCCTTCTGTGTTTTACTGGGGCGCTTGTTTTATCTGCATGTCTGGAATCAGGAGAGTCTCCGCGCACATGTGGAAAACAACCGCAAGATGATCAATGTGGTGGAGGCGCGACGGGGCAACATAGTCGACACGCGGGGGAATCTACTGGCGACGACGCGGACCAGTTATAATATAGGGGTCGATCCCCAGGCTTTCCGTGAGGGCGACTGGGAGAAGCTGCCTCAGCTGGCTGCGATCCTCGGTGTGCCCTTGGAGCAAATCGAAGACGCCGTGAATCAGAAGGTTCGCAGAGCTGGTTCCAATAGTCAGGAAGTGCGGCTGATCCGTTGGGCGGTATTGGCGCGGGATGCCAATGAAGCGACGCACGAGGCGGTCAGAGCACTGGGAATCCGCGCCGTCTATGGCAATCAGAGTCACAGCCGGGCTTATCCTTCGGGACAATTGGCTGCGCACGTGTTGGGCTATGTCAATAAAGAGGCGACCCCCGTCACTGGTATTGAGCGCTATTTTGATTACTATCTGCGCGGGCAAGACGGCTGGCGTGAGACGGAGCGCGATGGTCGGCGGCACGAGATCGCTCGCTTTCGCGAGCGTGAGGTCGAGCCCTCGGATGGCTTGAGTGTGGAACTGGCGATTGACCAAATGGTGCAACATATCGTCGAAGCCGAAATTCAGCGCCTGAGTGAGGATTTCAACCCCAAGGGCATCAGCATCATCGTGAGCCGACCTGCCGATGGGGCGGTTTTGGCGCTGGCCAACTTCCCGACCTATGATCCCAACGAGTTTTTCAATACGCAAAAGTATCCCATCGCCAACCAGCGAAACCGGGCATTGACCGATGTCTTTGAGCCAGGCTCCACCTTTAAAATCGTGCCCGCAGCAGCGGCTCTGAACGAGGGACTTGTTTACCCCGGGGACATGTTTCAGACGGGGGTGAAGCGAGTTAGTTACAAAGGGCGTACCCTCTCGTTGCCCGATGATCACCGGAACTATGATCAGCTGTCGATGCATGAAATCATGGTCAAGTCGAGTAATCGCGGGGTCGCTCACCTCGGCTTGTTGCTTGGCGCTGACCGTCTGCATCAGTACGCTGCTCAATTTGGATTTGGTGAAACCACCGGCTTCGATTTGGGTGGAGAGGTTCGGGGGACTTTACACAACCCCCGTAATTGGGACGGCCTGACCATCACCCGCCTGCCGATGGGGCACGCTGTGAATGCTACCCCGATGCAGGTGCACACGGCCATGTCAGTTATTGCCAACAAGGGCGTGCTGATGGAGCCGATGTTGGCCAGACGGATTTTTGATAGCTACGGCAGTGACGTCATCCGATTCAGCCCTAAAGCAAAACGGCGTGTGGTCTCCGCCGATACGGCCCACACCGTTGCCATGATGCTGCTCGATGCGGTGGGGGTCGAGGGCACTGCCCGCCGCGCGGCTATTGAAAATTACGATGTGGCTGGCAAGACCGGCACCACCCAGAAGATCATCGGTGGGCGTTATTCCAATCGGCATCACGTGGCCTCTTTCAGTGGTTTCTTCCCGGCCGAAAACCCCGCTTTGGTCATCACTGTGGTGGTCGACGAACCGCAAGGCGCTGGCACTGGTTACGGCGGCTCTGTAGCCGCACCCGCCTTCCGCAATATTGCCGAGGCCTGCATCGCTTATCTAGGCATACGTCCGGCCCGTCCGGATGCCTCCTTTGTTGATTTTAATACACCTTCCCATGATCGGTCTCGCCGAATTTCAAATTAGCACGCTGCTCTCTGCGGCCAGTTCCCGCCAAGCTTATTCACGTCGAGTTGAACAAAGGGCTGCTGTGAGCGGTCTTAGCGCACTTATGAACCCTAGTGTCAGTCAATTATTTACCCAGTTGGATACCGTCCAGCGCAGGCTTCGTCAGGATGATGGGGTCACCTGCCTGATCACCGACAGTCGCCGCGTGGTGCCGGGTGCACTCTTCTTTGCCATCGGTGGCTTGCGGACAGACGGCAATCTCTTTGTCGAAGAAGCCGCAGATCGCGGTGCCGTGGCCATTATTACCGAGGAAGACCTCGGGGCTCACTTCCCGGTCGACTGGATTCAGGTGGCGGATGTGCGGATGACGCTCGCGCTCATTTCGCGCCGATTTTACGGTGCGCCGGATGCGGAATTGGGCTTGTCCGGGATCACCGGCACAAATGGCAAGACGACCGTGGCGATGCTCACGCAGCACTTGCTGGGGGGGCAGGATCAAGTCGGCCTGCTTGGGACCATCCGCTACGATCTGGGTCGTCGCACCTTGCCTTCTTTCCGTACCACGCCAGAGTCAGTTGATGTCTATGCTTTGCTGGCGCAAATGCTGGTCAACGGCTGCAAGGAGGCTGTCATGGAGGTCAGCTCGCATGGGATCGACCAGAAGCGGACCTTCGGGCTCGATGTCGATGTGGCTGCTTTTCTGAATCTAACCCAGGACCACATCGATTATCACAAGACGATGGAGGCCTACTACGAAGTCAAGAAGCGCCTCTTTACCGGAGAGATGGGGCGTCGCCCGCGGGCGGGCGTGATCAATATCGATTGCGCCTATGGTCGCCGATTGTTGGCAGAACTGGAGCCTGGTATGGAGCTGTCCACTTTTGGGATCGAAGCCGAGGCCGATGTCCGGGCGAGAAAGGTGGTGCTCTACGCCGACCGCACAGAGTTTGAATTAATCTGGCCGGAGGGTCAGGCCCAAGTCGTTTCACCGCTGCTGGGACGCTATAATGTGAGCAATCTGCTCGCTTCGCTGGCCATTGCGCGGGCCAAGGGCCGCTCGATTGAATCACTGCTCTCCCGCATTAGCAATTTCCCCGGTGTGCCGGGGCGGATGGAGCGTGTCGACGAGGGGCAGCCTTTTAATGTTTTGGTCGACTATGCACACACCGACGACGCGCTGGCCCACGCCTGCCGTATGTTGCGGGAGATCACGGCGGGGCGCTTACTGGTCGTCTTCGGCTGTGGCGGTGATCGTGACCGGAGCAAGCGCTCCCTGATGCTGGATGCCGTGCTCCAGGGGGCGGACGAAGTCTTTATCACGGCAGATAATCCCCGCACCGAATCGCTGGAACAAATATTTGCCGATATGTGTGGTGCCCAAGGCAGCGAAGCCGCGCGGGTGGTGAACGACCGTAAGCATGCCATCTCGCTGGCACTGGATGCCGCTCAACCGGGCGACTGCGTGCTCATCGCGGGCAAGGGGCACGAAGCTTATCAGGAGTTCGACGGCACAGTCATCCCATTCGACGACCGTCATGTGGCCCGCGACCTCATCCGCCTGAAAGAACTCACCTAAGCGTTGAGGTATGCCTGTATTCGAACCGGACAAATTAGCTGAATGGACCGGAGGTTCCTGGCTGGCCGGGCCACCTAGGGCGGTGACCGGCTTTTGTTTCGATGCCCGCTTGATCCAACCGGGACAGTGCTTTGTTGCGCTCACCGGTGGTGCCCGTGACGGGCACGATTTTTTAGAGCAGGCGGCCCAAGGGGGGGCGGTGGCGGCGCTGGTCGAGCAGCCTAGGCCAATCGCACTGCCGCAGTTGCAGGTAGCCGACTCCCTGGCGGCAATCGGGGCCATCGCGGCTGCGTGGCGGTCTCAGTTTCGGCAGCCTGTCGTGGCGGTAACCGGGAGTTGCGGCAAGACCTCGACCAAGGAAATGCTGCGTTGCCTGCTCGGAGAGAACGTGACCCATGCCACCTCCGGTAACTGGAATAACCGAATCGGCGTGCCCATGACGCTTTTTGGGCTCGATCCCAGTCGACACGCTTTCGCAGTTATCGAAGCCGGGATCAATCAACCCGGTGAAATGGCTCAACTGGGGCAGATGGTCCAGGCCGACCTGAATCTTGTGACAAACATCGGCTATGCTCACCTCGAATTGTTAGGCAGCCTGGCTAACATTGCCCACGAAAAATCGCTGCTCGCAGCCCAGGCCAAAGCGGATACGCCGATCATCCTCCCGGCGGAGGTCTTGCAGTTTCCGGCCTATGCGCAGATGGCCGAGCGGGTGATAGCGCTGCATGAGGCGGGGCGGCCCACGCCCAACGTTGCGGTGCGCGAGCTCCTCGACTACCGGATCGAGGGGGACGATTTGGAGCCGGCAGTGGGGAGGGGCGGGCATATTGAGCAAAGGCTCATCCTCGGCTCGCAGACGTATCGTATCGCGAGTAGCAGCCGGGGCATCACCTGCAACGCTGCGCTGGCCATCGTGGCGGCCCGCCATCTCGGCGTAGCTGAAGCAGACATTAAAGAGCGCATCGAGTCCTGGCGGCCGAGTGAGCAGCGCGGTCAGATCCAGCAGCTGGGCGAACAGACTTTCTATGTCGATTGCTACAACGCAAATCCTTCCTCGATGCTGGATGCCTTGGGCGCATTTATCCGGGGCTCGTCACAAGCTGTCGCACACATGTATATATTGGGTGCCATGAACGAACTGGGACACGTCGCGCTTGAGCAGCACGAATGGATCGGGCGGCAGCTCAAGCTGCGCCCGCAGGACTGCGCCGCCTTTGTCGGTCCGGAAGCATTGACCCGCGCTTACGCAACAGGTGCCCTCGCCGCCGGGGCACAGCCCGGACAGTTGCAGTGCACCGAAGTCACCGAAAAATTAAAATCAACCGTTGCCCAATTCAAAGGTGCCATCTTTCTAAAAGGCAGCCGCAGTTATCAACTCGAACAACTTGTGGGAAATAAGAAAGAAGAAATAAGAAATAAGAAAGAAGAAAGAAGAAATAAGAATTAGTAGCTGGCAACCTGCTTTCGTGCCTCGCCACCCGCCACCCGCCACCCGCCACCCGCATCCCGAATCCCGCATCCCGCATCTCATGCTCTCCTATCTCGCCGAATTTGAACAATATTTTGGGCCACTCCGTCTCTTTCGCTATCTGACACTGCGGGCGGCCTTTGCTGGTATGACGGCGATGGTGATTGGCTTTATCGTGGGCCCCTGGCTCTTTGCCAAGTTGCGTGCGTTGCGGGCGAAGCAAGCCTTTCGTGGCAAGGATGAGGTGGGCGAGTTGGCCGAGCTGCATGCCAGCAAGGCCCAGACTCCGACCATGGGTGGGTTGATGATTTGTATCTCCGTGGTCGGTAGTGCCATCCTTTGGGCTCGACCCAATATCTATGTGCTCACCGCGCTGATTATTTATCTGGGGCTGACTGTGATCGGTTTTCTGGATGACTATTTAAAAGTATCCAAGGCCAACAGCAAGGGCCTGTCTGGGCGTTGGAAACTGCTGGGGCAGGCCGCACTCACGGGCATTGCGCTCCTGCTGCTTTTTAGTGTGCCCGAGTCGGCGGCAAAGATGCGCGAGCTTTGGGTGCCCTTTTATAAAGAGGTGCTCATCTCGGAAATGTCACTCTACCTCTTGGCCCCATTTCTCTTTTTGATTCTGGCCGGTTCGAGCAATGCGATCAACCTGACCGACGGCGTCGACGGTCTGGCCATCGGCTGTACGGTGACGGTGGCCCTGGCCTATGCCATCATGGCCTACGCGGCGGGCAATGCTATCATCGCAGATTACCTCTTTATTAGTTTCGTCCCCGGAGTGGGGGAACTGGCCGTGCTTTGCGCGGCGCTCCTCGGGGCCAGTCTGGCCTTTCTCTGGTATAATTCGCATCCGGCCGAGGTCTTCATGGGCGACACCGGATCACTCGCGCTGGGTGGCCTCATCGGGATGATTGCCTTTATGGTGCATCAACCGCTCACCCTGATCATCGTGGGCGGTATTTTTGTCATGGAGGCCGCATCGGTTATCCTGCAGGTCGGCTCCTTCAAACTCCGCAAAAAGCGTATCTTCCGCATGTCGCCCATCCACCATCACTTCGAGCTGAAGGGCTGGCATGAAAACAAGGTCGTCATCCGCTTCTGGATACTCTCGCTGATTTTCGCCATGGCCGGACTCGCCACCCTGAAGCTGCGTTAAAACGGATAAAGGCTATAGGGTGCGGCATACGGGTTGTTCGTAAAGGGGACGGCGTTGTCGGCGAGGAAGCGGAGTATATGCTCGCGGTGGTTCTCGAAGCGTTCGATCAGATTGTTGACCGGCGGTTTGGCTATCCGGCCGCGTCGGCCTTTGCGCCGGGCTGCGGGAGTATGGGGATGTTCGAGCTTCGCTTCGGAAAGAATGCGGGCGTAGCGCTGTTTCCAGCCCCGGGTGCTCGTCGCCTCCGGCTCCTTGAGGGCTTGGCAGAGTAGTGCTTTCATTTTGGCGGCCCACTTGTGTCCTTTGACTTCGATGAAAAAGTTCAGCTCCCGCAGCAGGTGCGCGTTGCACAGCGCATGCCCGCAATTCAACGTGAAGTAGCTTTGAAGCAATCGTTTCTTCAACTGTTCCTCGAACCGATCCAAGTGCCCGTGGCAGGGCTTGCGGAAACGGTTGATCGTGTCTTCGCTGATCCTCTGGCCGTAAAGGTCCAGGGCCAACTGGCTGACCCGCGACATGGGAATCAATTGATAATTGCTTAGATAAACCAGTAGGCTTCCAAAGCGAGGTCCGTATTGCACCGGAGCGCACGCTCCCGGAAGAAAAGGTTTGTGCACCTCTTTCGAGAAACCCGGCACACGGTAGACCAGGTAGACATTTTCGGTCACCTTGAACTTCGGCTCGGGGATATCGAAGACCTGGCAACGAATCTTCCCCACCACCTCGGCGTCCGTCTGCCTGCTTCCATAACCCGTACCGAGAAAAAACGGTTTTAAAAGTACAAGCTTTATTTTCACTTCTTTAGATTTTTTTCGACCTTTCCGCTTTATCGCTCGCAAAAGAGCCTCTTTAGACTGAATGGCACTTAGTTAAGCACTATTCCCGTAGCGCGGTGCTTGAGCCCAATGCCATTGCATAAATAAAATCTCATGAACAGACGCGGACTTCAA
>REBV01000300.1 GCA_007692545.1 Puniceicoccaceae bacterium | reverse complement strand
CCGAAGAACTCGCCCTCGGCACCGATCCCAATAACCCAGATACCTCCGGCGATGGCATGAGCGACTGGGATAAAGTCGCCCACGGTCTGGACCCGCTGGCCAACGACGCCTTTATCGCAACACTCCAGCCCGACGGGGAGGGTGGTTACTTTTGGCAGACGGAGTTCACCGCCGGTGAAGGATACACCGTCGGGGGCCTGCACGGCCAGAATCACTGGATCGCCGCGAACACCGGGGTGACCGCAGCCGAAACCGCAACCTTCGGCGATGCATTGACCGCCGCTTCCATCGATCGCTACCTCGGTGCCACCGGGCACCACTCCATCTGGCTCAGCTTCCGCGCCCGGCTCACCCCCGGCACGCTCCCCGAGGTTATTGCCGACGGCGGGCAGCCGCTCTCCCTTGTCCTCGGTGCCTCCTCCGCGAACAGCCTCTCCGTCTATGACGCCGCGACAGGCAACTGGACTCAATTTGCCGTTCCGGTCGACATCGGTGACTGGAACGACTACGCCATTCATCTCGATTACCACACCGGCCGCGCCATCCTCATGCTCAACGGCACCCTCGTCGCCGCCGAACTGCCCTTCTTCAACCGCGAAGGGACGGCCCTGTCCCGCATACGGTTGCTTCGGGAAGCCCTTGATAATGTCCTCGGCGAGCCCGGCCCCGCCACTGATATCGACCGCATCACCCTCGCCACAGTTGAGCCCGCCGACCTCGACTTCTCCGGCGACGGCATGACCAACGCCGAAAAACGCGCCCTCGGCCTCGACCCCTGGCTCAACGACAACTCCGGCGACGGCCTCCCCGATGTCTGGCTCATCCAATACGGCTTCGACCCGCTCGAAGGTCTCGATCCCGCAGGCGACTTTGACGGCGACGGGCTAACCAACGCTCAGGAATACGCCCTCGGCACCGACCCCACCAATCCCGATACCGACGGCGATGGGTACCTTGATGGCGAAGAGTTTATCGCAGGCACCGATCCAGTGGATCCAAACGACCTTCCGGATGCACGCGGCTATGCCGACTGGACGCTGACTGATATTAATCAGACCAAGCCAGCCTCGGTTTTTACGCTCGGTGAAAAAATTGTCCTCCAGGCAGCGGGTGACGGCGTTCGGCAAAATGGCAACGACCGCTTGTCATTCCTTCATCGAACCGCCCAAGGCGATTTTAGCATGACCGTGCGTATCCACGAGTGGGATAATCCAAACACCAATCGTCACCTCTCACTGATGGCCCGCCGCAGCACTGTCCCGAATTCGGCACTGGTGTCCTTCGCCGCTCGCGGCGATGATCGTCAACGGGCATACTCCGCCTTTATGCGAGCCGAAGACAACGGTGCGTTCGAACGTTTCAACCGCAATGTAATTGCATTTGCCCAGCCACCCAACCGCTACCTGCGACTGGAGCGCAAGGGCGATCTGTTCACTTTCTCGGCATCCCGCGACGGATTGTCCTTTGAGCAACTCTGGACGCTGCACCAAGCTGAGCCCGGTGCCTACGAGCTCGGTATCGCGCTCAATTCCAATAGCGTGAGCCAAGCGACCCGCGTGGTCATTTCGATCGAGGATTTGAAAATCGATTCCAATGGCGACGGAATCTGGGATGATGAATCCACTGAGGCTCTTCCCCCCGCATCGGCTTTTGGCGAACTCCTCGCAACACTCTCCGGCAGTCAATACACCCACAGCACCGGCTCGTGGACCAACGATGCCAATGGCACCTATGCAACCGATACCGTAGGCGCGCTGCATTACAACATCCAGATTCCAGAGCCCGGTATTTATCGCCTGCTGGTTGACCTCAGCGAAAACAATCCCCACGCTGGTGTGCACGATAGCATCTTTGACCTGCGTGCCACTTTCGGGGGCGTCAATTACGGCATCCAACGCCGCTACGCCCCCCCCGGCACCACTGCCACCGCCACCTACGAATTGTCGCACCTCAACGCGGGCAACCACAGCCTCCGTCTGGACTGGCTCAACAGTCGTCCAAACGGCTTCCTGCGCATACAAAGTATCCGTCTGGAACGCATGGATAACGATCCACAGGCCGCATGGTTACAAGAACGCATGCAGTGGAGCGGCAGTGCCGATGCCTTGCCGGAAGTGATTTACAGCTCGCCCTTTAGCCTCGAAGGTAATGCTTTCGCCCCGCAAAGCGTCAGTATCACCCGCAGTCCCTCCACCGCCGAGCCAATAGCGGTCCATAGCGGATTGCGTCACCGCTACTACGCCGACATCCCGCTCGATCCGGAACAGCTCGTCAGCATTACCATCGATAGCGAAAATGGCCTCAGCCAGCACAGCCACAGTCTCACTTGGGCGACTTTCAACTTATTTGAACACGAGGGCTTGGATATTCGCCTCGGCGATTCTCTGCTGCTGGCAGCATTTGATCCCGCCGCCACCGGCCAACCCATTGAGCTGCACCTCAGCGCACCCGATGGCTCCAGCGAGTCCCATAACCTGCCCGCCGGGGCCCGCTTGCAAGCACTCTTTGATCAGGCCGGGACATGGACGATTACCACCGGCTTGCCAGTCGAAGGAGGCGAAGCCATCCCGCTCACTGCTACCATCGAAGTGTTTGCAGCCAATCTTAGCCCGCCCCCAATAATCTTCAGTGGTCGCACCCGCCTGTGGCAGCCCGCGCTCACAGGGGAGGGGATTGAGCTCGTGCAAGATGCCGCAGTCGCACTGCACGAAGCCGAACCGAATCGTCGCCCCCGTCGTTTCCAACTCGGTGGCACTGGCAACGGTGGCAGCATCCTTGCCCGCCTGCCCAACAGTGGCAGCATCATCGCCGCTACAGCCGTCGATGTCGTGACTGATCACAGCCGCCGTCAAACACATCACCAGGTCGTTGAAACATTTCCTGACGGCACTTTGATGGTCAATTCCTACATCTTCCTCAGCCACGTACCAGACGACCTCGAGGTGGAGATTCATGTCTTCAAAGCAGGTGTTACCTTCGACGACGGCACCATTCGCCGCACCCTTACCGCCGCCGACTTTGATGAGACCGGGCGCTATCATTTTTACCTGTTGCGTTCTCCGGGTGTCACCGGTGGTAGCTGCTACAGTGTGCGCTTTCGTCAAGATGGCAGCTTGTTGCCCAACCTCTAAACGCACTGCGACTATGAAAGCCACCTCGTCCTGTGTCCTATTTGCGTTTGCGCTTTTGCTGCCGCTAAGCGGGATACATGCTGCAGAAGAGCGCAGTAGCGACCCATTGGAGCGGATAATCAGCAGTGCCGCCGAGCCTGACTTTATCGTGCGCCACCGCTTGCTGCACACGCTGGATGGCAATCGCCTGCACCACAGCGCCGACCGTTTACTGCAGTATTTGAGTCAACCTGCCGTGCCACCTCCCGGCATGGCCGCAAATGACTACCACTCCCTCCGAAACGACATCGCCGACCTCCTGATCGCGCATAGCATCGCACCTGCCGAGCTCCTCCGTATCAGCGTGGCTACGATTGCCGATGCCTCCGGTGATCTTATTTGGCGGGACTACTGCATCCAAAAACTCCCCGAAATGCTCAATGCCGAAGGGGTGACAGAGCATGACCGCAAGGCTGCCGCCATGCTGATCGATCAACTGACTGCCGATTCTCATTCAGGTCTTGCTGGCACCACCCTGATCGCAGCGATGCGTCTCGGGAGAACCCCCGCCGCGCAGTTGGCCCCGCCGACTGAAATCCTGGCCGAGCGTGCCATCGCCATTGCGCGTGCAGAGGGTGCGGCACTTCCTGATCGTATCACTGCTCTTCAAATCGCCGCTATCCACGGTCATCCGGATACCGCTACCGTCGCGCTTACCTGGTTGGAGGACCGTAGTGACACCTCCATCACGATGCTGCGCGTCGCCGCCCTGGCCGCCCTCGGCGAATTGGGGGATCCCGCGCACTACGATCAAATTTTACGCTACCGCTACTCTGCCGATACCCGCCTGCGTGCTGCCGCCCGCACCGCCTTGGCACGGGTAGAGAACTAATCGAACTTAAGAGCCCTTGACAACTGATCCATGAAATTCCACCACCATCTCTCCCGACGTCCGTTTTCGTTTTTTATTTTTCTGCTATTCGCCGTTTTGGTTAGCGGCGTTCAATTGCACGCCAACGGTACAAACGTAGGGCATACTCCTGAAGACCCACCGTCAGATAATGACAAACCCCCTTGCCCCTCCTCCGGTTCATCTAATCAGTGCCTGAGTTTTGGTATCCCTTTTCCGTTATTGCCACACGAGCCGGGGCTGGGCAGTCAACTTCTTCGCATTCATCGAAACGATCCAACCCCGGCGTTATTCACGCCGCAGTCTTTGGTGCATACGTCGATCATCCTTACCTACGTTGCCCGTGTCGTCCCGGAGGATGAGCTTCCCGCTGGAGTCAGCCACCAGTTTGATCTGACGAATCAAATGAATGAAAGGATAAGTTTTCAGGCTTTGAGCGGAAGTAGCATCGCCCATCCGATAGAAGCTTCGTCCAGTCGAAACCTGCGCGTTCGCCTCCTGGATGAGGCGAAAGAGCCCACCATCGAGGATCCGGTATTTTATCGTCTGCTTTCCGGCGATGGCAGTGCAATTGATTATCCCACCAGCCAGGGGATGACGCCTGTTTGGTTTCGCGATTCCAATGGCCGCGTGCTTGATTTTTCCAATCTTATCGGTGATGACTTGCACCTGGCTTTGGAGGATGGCTTCTACCGTCAAATCAAAAGCGTCTCCGGCCTTGCTGATATTGTGACTACAGATGACTTCGGTTACGAAATCCGTTTCTACACGTCAGACGATGCCGGAGAACAAGGTGCGGAGGGGCTTTACGAGCCGACTGGCGATGCATATCGCGTGATTCGTATCGAAAACCCCACAGAAGATCTGAATCGCTACGACAAGGTGCGTATCATCGATACGCATGACTCCTACAGTAATACAAGTCTGTTCACTTACGTGCCCGCCGCAGAGGACTGGCAACTGACCGAAGGGGAGGGCGATACCAAGCGGACGGAGCAAATCATCGTAACCACCGATCCCACCACTGGTAACGAAATCGAAACTACTGAGCTTCTCGATGCCGAGAATCAAGTGATTTCCCGTGTGCGTAAGGTGATCAAAACCTTTCCCTGGAACAAGGCCGTGATTGAGGAAATTAAGGACCCCGACGGTCTCGCCCTGACAAAGACCTATGAGTACTACTCGAACTCCTCCGAAGCAGGGCGCTACGGAAAAGAAAAGCTCATTGTTGAGGCAGACGGTTCCTGGACTCGCTTTGATTACGATAGCGACGGGCGGAAAATCCAGGAAGTCACATCTTGGCTGGATAGCGCCCCTTCCGTGCCCGAAGCTCAAGCCTTTGAAAGAGTCTACAGCTATACCCCGGTTGATTCCAGGGATACAGCCGATGACTTTGACATCCGCCCGCGTACCGTTATCGAGAAAACACTTGGAGTGGAAACATCCCGCCGCTACTTCGCTTACTACACGGATTCAAATACTGGCGAGTTCGTTGAGATAGAAGAGAAAGCCACCGTTCAAGGTGTCGCTTATGGTGCGGCCTCCAGCTTGCGCACTGTGCGCACATACTATAGTATGTATAGTCTACAATCCCGTAAAGGACGCCTTAAGTCGGTTCTTCATCCGGATGGGAATATTGTCACACATGATTACATTCAGCACTCATTGCATGCAGATTACTATGACTATGACATCAATGCGGATTTTGTTGAATTCGTTGATACATACGCATTCGTTGACGGTTTGCAGGTCGCAATTCCCGGTAAGAGTACACGTAGAATCGTGACTAAAAGTTCTGTGGGAAATCTTACTTCTGAAAAACGTTATGTTTACGATGGCACCAGCTGGGCTCAGATATCGGCCACCACCCAGGAGTTCTCCGATGAGCTGTCGATGAAGGGTTTCCAACTCACAAGCCGCTCGGTCGATGGGCGCACTGTGCTCGATCAATCCTGGAGCGGCCCACTCGTTACCGCCCGCACCGACGAGGCCGGCACTC
>REBV01000248.1 GCA_007692545.1 Puniceicoccaceae bacterium | reverse complement strand
GATACGGGATACGGGACGAAGTCCGGCGAAGCTCGGAGAGCGAAGACGGATGCGGGATACGGGATGTCCACTTCTCGCTGCTCACTTTTTGGCTCCGCCGGGTTGGCGTCTATTTTAAGATACGAGCACCTTCGACCTTAGCCATTTGCTTGTCGTTGGTCAGCACAGAAAGTCCGCGCTGATTATAATCCTGGATGATCAGTCGGTCCATCAACCCGGCACCGGAGGATGCTTTCAATATTTCGAGCACCTTCGCACCGTTTAATGGACTGACATTGCCGCTGGCAAAAAGCTCTGAGATGGCTCGCCTGGCTTCCTTTTTCGGGATTTTGTAGAAATGTTGCAGGGTAATATAAGCTTCCCCGATTACCTGATTCGAAACCACTAACTCGGTCGATGGCTCTTTTTCATGCAGCCGCTTCAGGGCAATCACAGAGCTTTTGTATTCTGCCTCTGGGTGTCCCGTCAGCAGTCGGACAAAAACGGAGGTATCAAGACCGTAAATTGGGGTCGAGCGCGGCATGACGGATCGCATCGAAATTGGGTGGCGGTAGGTCGGACGGGATCTTACCTCTTAATGGTGCCAGCTTGGAGGTGTCGAAGCGATGTGGCTTGATGATAATTCCTTTATCAGTTTCCAAGATGGAAAGTTTGTCGCCCGCGCGCAAATGAAGGTTTTCCATCACTTGGCGGGGGAAAGTGACTTGTCGTTTACTGGTGATTGTAAGCAGCATTCATCTTACTAAAAACAGTAAATTGTAAGGTGTCAACAGATTGATGCGCCCTTGTTGTGAAAGCAGATTGATCCGCAGGGCGGCCGACACGCCCGCATCCCGCAACCCGTATCTCGTGCCTCGCACATCAATCAGCCATAAGAATTGACTTAGCGGTGAACTTGTCGCTTTTAGATGGGCTTATGTCATCGACTACAAAATACGATCTCGTCGTCATTGGGGGTGGCCCTGCGGGCTATGCTGCCGCTATTCGTGCCGGTCAACTGGGCAAAAAAGTGGCTTGCGTGGAGCAGGAGCGTCCGGGCGGCACTTGTTTAAACTGGGGCTGTATCCCCTCGAAAGCCTTGCTGAAGAGCGCGGAGCTTTACAGCAAGCTGCAACACAGTGAGGACATGGGCATCACGATCAAGGGGCTCGATTATGACTTTGCAAAAATCATCGGGCGCTCCCGTGGGGTGGCGGACACGATGGCCAAGGGCATCGGCTTTCTCTTTAAGAAGAACAAGGTCGACCACATCATTGGCACCGGTACGATCAATGTGCCGGGGATGGTGGAGATCACTGCCGGTAAGGACAAGGGGAGGATTCTTTCCACGGAAAAGACACTGGTCGCGACGGGTTGTAAACCACGCCGGCTGCCGGACCTGGAGGTCGATGGTGAGCGGGTAATGACCTCGCGCCAGGCGCTCGAAATGAAACAGCAGCCGAAGTCGATCGTTATCGTGGGTGCGGGTGCTATCGGTGCTGAGTTTGCCTATTTTTTGAATGCTTTCGGGACGAAGGTCACACTGGTCGAGATGCTCGATCAAGTGCTGCCAGTGGAGGACCACGAGGTGGCTGCTGTGGTGGAAAAATCCTTTAAGCAAAGCGGGATTGATTGCCGCACGTCCACCGCGGTGGAAAACATCCAGGTCAGCGCCAAATCGGTCAAGATGGACCTGGTCAAGGGCGACAAGAAGGAGCGCATCACGGCGGACTCTATTTTATTGGCGATCGGCGTGGTGGCCAACACGGAGGGCTTGCTTTCGCCCAAGGTGAAGCTGAAGCTCGACCGCGGCTATGTGACCGTGGACGACAATTACGAATCTTCGATCCAGGGCATCTATGCTGCGGGCGACATTATTGGGCCGCCCTGGCTGGCTCACGTGGCCACTTTTGAGGCGATGCAGGCGGTCAATGGCATGTTTGGCCATGGCCAGCCGCAGCGTTTGCGTGAGTTCCCCGGTTGCACTTATTGCCTGCCACAGGTTGCTTCGATCGGTCAGACCGAGAAGGCTTTGAAGGAAGCTGGGATCGAGTATACAGTCGGCAAATTCCCCTTCCAGGCCTCGGGCAAAGCGGTGGCTTCCGGGCAGCCGGAAGGATTTGTCAAGATGTTGGTCGACCCGAAATACGGTGAGATACTCGGTGCCCACATTGTGGGCGCTGACGCCACGGAAATGATTGCCGAGTATGGCCTTGGCATGAAACTGGAGGCGACGGCTGAGGACATTCACAATACGATCCATGCGCACCCCACATTGAGTGAAGCGATGATGGAAGCGGCGGCGTCTGTCTTTGGTGAAGCGATTCACATTTAGGGGTGATCCTGGGTATTGAAAGTTCCTGCGATGAGTCGGCCCTGGCCCGGTTTGATCCCGCGTGTGGCCTCGTTGGCGAGTGGGTGCACACGCAGGTCGATCTACACCAGCTGTATGGTGGGGTGGTGCCGGATCTGGCGAGTCGCGAGCATCTGAAGAACTTTTTTCCGTTGATGGAGCTGGCTGAGCTGAGGCAGGCGCCGGGCCCGATCCAGCAGATTGCCGTGACCAATGGCCCCGGACTGGCCGGGTGCCTGGCTCTGGGGATCGCTTTTGCCCGCAGCCTGGGGCTGGCTTGGGATGTGCCGGTGGTGGGGGTCAACCACCTGCGGGGCCATGCCTTCTCTCCGTTTATCGCCTTGCATCAGGCTGCGCCGGGCAGGTTTGAGTCCGCGCTGGCTGAGTACTTGCCACAACTGGGGCTGATCGTCTCGGGGGGTAATACGATCCTGTTTGAGATGGATGTGCAGTGCCGACTCAGCGTGCTGGCTGAGACGGTTGACGATGCGGCGGGCGAGGCCTTGGATAAGGGCGCCAAGCTATTGGGCTTGCCCTATCCGGGAGGGCCGCAGGTCGAGCGTATCGCGACCGGTGGCGATGCTTCGGTTTTTGACTTCCCGAAGGCGATTGCCCCGCGCAACGAGCGGCGGTTTAGTTTTTCCGGGCTCAAAACGAGTCTGCGCTACCGGATTGAGAAAATGGGCGATGCTGAATTGCAGGCCGCGCTGCCGGATATTTGCGCTGGCTATCAGGGGGCGGTGATCGACCAGCTCGTCGGTAAAACCCGCCATTTACTGCAAGCCGGGCGCTATCGCAGCCTCGGCTTGTCCGGCGGGGTCTCGAACAATCAAGTGCTGCGTGCTGCCATGGAGCGCCTGGCCAAGCGTCACGGCATGCCCTGCCTGATTGCCCAGCCAAAGCACACCGGGGACAACGCCGGGATGATCGCCTTTGCCGCCTACATGGATCGGGCGGGGCTGGCCGAGGGCGATTTTAGTATCGAACCCGCGCTGCGATTGGACCATTGCTAGCAGCCCCATGCAAAAGAAAATCGCTATCTTTGGAGCCGGGCAGAGTGGCCAATCTGCCCGACGACTGGCCCGATCCCTGGGCTATTCGGTCGTGCTCTACGACGAGGGCGGGCAGGGGGATGCGGTGACTCTATCCGAGCATGATTTGGCCGCTGCGGATTTGTGTGTGTTTAGCCCCGGTTTTGCGGCGGCGCATGCCTGGCGTCGGCGGGCAATCCAGACGGGGCTGCCGTGTTTGAGCGAGCTAGCCTTCGCCGCAGCCCATTGGCAGGGGCCGATCATCGGAGTGACCGGGACCAATGGGAAAACGACGCTGACCACCTTACTGGCCGAGGCCCTCGCTGCGGCGGGGCACAGCAGCGTAGCGACGGGCAATATCGGCTACCCGCTTTCCGATGCCGTGCTCTCGGACGCCAATCAGCCGGGGGCTTACGCGGTGGTTGAGATCAGTTCTTTCCAGGCGGAGCTCTCTCAGGAGCTCGCTTTGGATGGGTTGTTGTGGACAAATTTTGCTGAAGATCATCTCGACCGCTACGCCAGCATGGCAGCGTATTTTGAGGCCAAGGCGCAGCTTTTAAAGTGCCTGACACCCGGTGCTCATTGTGTGCTCGGTCCGGAACTTGCCCCATGGATGCAGCAACAAGCGATTGACTGTGCCGCCTGTCAGACGCTGCAGGGGGTGGATGATTTAGCGGGCATGTTATCGGAGGATTCCGTTTTTCGCCGGCGACCGAATGTGGAGAATTTCAGTTTGGCCGCCCGCTGGTGGCAGCTGTCCGGCTGGCCGCTGGAGTCGCTGATCGCCGTGGCCAACGAGTCGAAACTGCCGGCACACCGTCTTTCTGTCGTGGCGGAGTGGGGCGGGGTGCGTTTTTGGAATGATACCAAGGCAACCAATTTCCATGCGGCGCTGGCCGCCATTGAATCGGTGGGTGCGCCCATTGTGTGGATCGGTGGGGGCCGGGGTAAGGGCGGAGATGTCGAGGGTTTCGCCCGGAAAGTGGCCGCTCAGGTCGACGCAGCTGTGTTGTATGGAGAAATGGCGCAGTCCCTGGCGGTCGCGATGCAAGGCCAGCTGTCGACCATCGTGGTGCATGAGCGCTTCGAAGATGCCGTCCATGCGGCTGCGGGGCTCGCCAGCTCGATCCCCGCAGCCAATGTTCTGCTGAGTCCCGGCTTCGCGAGTTTCGATCAGTTCAGCTCCTACAGTGCCCGGGGAAAAATGTTCAAAGAACTGGTTTTAAGTTTGAAGAACCCCCAGCGCTTTTGTTAGTCTTTGACTTTAAGCGTGCCGCGCGTCATTTTTAACAAAGTTTATTATGAAAGTATCCAAAGTTTTCAGTTGTGTTCTCGGTCTTCACCTTGGCGTGATTTCCATCTTACTTGTGCAGCCCGGTTGCCAGACGAAGCAACCGCCGACACAGACCTACACCCAAGAGCGTGCCAGCGGCTCGATGGCTACGGGTGGGGAGCGCACGTCGGCATCCATGGTTCGCACAGACTCGCGCACGTCGCCTGGCTTGATTGAAGCGCGCCGAGCCGATGCCGGGCAAGCCTCCGATCTGGATGCCGCCTTCAATGCCGGTTTTGATGGGGCTGACTTTGCCCCCGAGAGCGATTTTGCCCCCGTCGCCCCCATCACACCGCTGTCCCGTAGTGGTGAGAGCGGCCAGACGGTGCCGGTTGCGGGTGCATCTTTTGAAACGTATACGGTGAAGGGAGGCGACAATCTTTGGACGATTGCGCGGCGCTACAATGTCTCGCTGAACGAGCTCTACGCGGCCAATGGCTTGAATAAAGATTCCATCCTGCGGGTTGGGCAGCAGATCCAAATCCCGGTTGAAGGTGGCACGGCGGCGGTGCGCACGGTGACTGCGGATACTTACCAACCCACATCGCTCGACGAAGCGGGCGTTTCCTACACCGTCAAGCGTGGAGATACCCTTTCGAAGATCGCCAGCCAGCACGGCACTACCGTCAATGCGATCAAAGCGGCCAATAATAAAAGCTCTGATGTGATTCGCGTCGACGAGCGCTTGATCATCCCTGTCTCCGGTGCGCGTAGCGGATCATCCGCGCCTCGTGCTTCCAGTACTTCCAGCTCAGCCACTCCTTCCACTCCAGCCACTTCTGCCACTTCTGCCAGTGCGACGACTGGTGGGCGCACTCACACGGTGAAGGCCGGCGAATTTCCTGCCGCTATCGCCCGGCAGTATGGTATGACGACGGGCGAGTTGCTGGCGCTCAACGGGATTACAGATCCCCGTAGGCTGCAGGTTGGACAAGTGCTGCAAGTCAGCGGTTCGGGCAGTGCCGCCAATGTTGACTCACGGACGGAGACGGTGGTTGCACCCTCGACCACCACCGCGCCCCGTCCGACAACGACCCAGCAATCCAGCGTCCGCCCGGCCCCGTCCTCCAGTTCCGGGCCGATTGAGATACAAGTTATAGAGGCGGACCCTTTGGTTGAGGGTGAAGCATTTGAGATGGACACAGACGCGATGTTCGAAGGCGCTGTGGAAATTCCGGTTATCCGGCTCGAAGATTAGTCGGCCTTGAAGTAAACGATTCCATATAGACGAACCGAATGAGTGCCCGTAAGGATTCGCTGCACGCACCTTGGCGCATTCCGCCCACCGGGCTTTTTATCATCCTAATAGTCTTTGGGTTGACTTTCCTTGGGCTGGTCACGCTGTTTAGTGTTTCGCAGTCGATGCACGAGGACCCGACGACACTGTTGCGTCGTCAGGTTATTTGGCTGGGTCTGGCCACAATTGCAGGTGCGCTGGCCATGTTGATCAATCTGGAGGTTCTGCGGCAGTATGCCTACTTCCTCGCTGGAGTATCGGTGCTGTTTCTGGTGCTGGTGCTGATACCGGGGATTGGGGTGGAGGTCAACGGTGCGCGCCGCTGGATGGATTTTGGTTTCATGCGCTTGCAAGTTTCCGAGATCGGCAAGTTGGGGCTGATCTTTGCCCTGGCCCATTATTTAGCCAGCCACCGGCGCGATCTGGATCATCCGGTCAAGGGCTTTCTGACGCCCTGTGGCATTCTCGCCATCATTTGCGGCCTGATCATCCTTGAGCCGGACTTCGGCACCGCTTTTCTGTGCGGTGCTGTCGGTGGGTGTATGCTATTTTTGGCCGGTGTGCGTTTGAAATTCCTCATCCCCACCGCAGTGACAGCGCTGATCATTTTCTCGGTCGCCGTTTACTATGACCCGATTCGCTTGCAGCGCATCACTTCCTTCCTCGATGTGGAGGGGAATCGTGGGGACAGTTCGTATCAGCTTTGGCAGGGGATGCTCGCATTCGGAGCGGGGGGGCTGCATGGAGTGGGGCTGGGTGAGGGGCGTCAGCAATTGGCCTTTTTACCGGAAGCCCATACTGACTTTATTTTCTCCATCGTCGGCGAGGAGCTGGGTTTTCTCTTCACGGCGGGGGTGGTGGTGCTGTTTATGACCCTGTTTTTGATCGGTGTGCTCCAGCTCCGGCGGGCGCCCAATCTCTACCAGTATTTACTCGTCATGGGCGCACTGCTTTTGATGACTTTTCAGGCGTTGATCAATATCGGTGTTGTCACCGGCTGTCTGCCCACTAAGGGTATGTCGCTACCTTTTATCTCTTACGGTGGTTCCAATTTAGTCCTTATGTTTACCCTTACCGGCATACTTCTCAACGGCTTTCGATCCTGGGACATGCCCTCGTTGCGGAGGCAGCGTGAGTTATGAGTAAAATCATCATCGCATGCGGTGGCACCGGCGGGCATCTGGCTCCCGGTATTGCGGTGGCCGAGGTGCTGCAAGCGCGGGGGCACGACTGTCTTTTGCTCATCAGCAAGAAACAGGTCGATTCCGCACTGGTCGAGAAATACAGTCACTTGGAGTTTAGAAAGACGCCCGGCCGCGCGTTTTCCGGTGGTTTGCTTGAGCGGATGGCCTTTTTGCTGAGCCTATTTTCCGGGTTTTTTACGGCACGGCGTCTGCTCCAGCAGGAGAAGCCCGATCTGGTTTTACTGTTCGGTGGTTTTCTCTCGCTGGGTCTGGGGCTGGCCTCCAAGGCGCTCCGTATCCCGGTCGTATTGCACGAGGCGAACTGCAGGCCGGGTCGTGCCGTGCGCGTGATCAAGCGCTTTGCTGATCGCCTCTACCTGCCGGAAGGTATGCGCCTGAGCGGGATACCCCCTGAGCGTATTCGCTACCTGGGGTATCCGGTGCGCAAGGAGATCAAGCATTGCCTGAAGGCCGAAGCATGGAAACGCCTCGGGATCACCGTGCCGAATAAGTTATTGGTTGTCATCGGCGGCAGTCAGGGCGCGACGGCTTTGAATGATTGGGTCACGCATAACTTCGCGCAGTTGGCCCAAGCCGGCATCTCGGTTTATTGCGTCACCGGCCTGGGCAATAGCTCATCCAGCACGATGCATGAAATCGGGGCGAATGGGGTCGATATTATGGCCAAGTTTGTGCCTTTTTCCAATAGCATGGGCGATGTCATATCGGCGGCCGATCTGGTCGTCTCCCGCGCTGGCGCAGGGTCGATTGCCGAGATCATCCGCTGTCGTGCACCCTCGATTTTGATTCCTTATCCCTACGCTGCGGATGACCATCAGCAGGCGAATGCGCTGGCGCTGGAGCAGCGCGGGGCCGGCTTGCTCCTGTCACAGAATCAATTGAAAAAGCTGACTTCTGAAGTGATTGATCTCATGTTTAACGATTGGTTGCTGGCTAAATTCAAGTCCAACCTCGAGCGCCTCGACCGCTTTAACTCGAGTGAGCGTATTGCCAGCGATTTGCTCGCCCTCTGTGATGCCCGGCGCATTGCCCAGGCTGAAAAATTTGAATCAGTGACATGAACACAGGCCCGGAGACATATATATTTCTCGGTGTCGGTGGCATGGGGATGGCGCCGCTGGCCGGTTGGATGGCACAGGCCGGGTATTCGATCAACGGATACGATGCCCACTTGCAGGAGCGCGTGCGTTATTGGCTGGAAGGAGCGGGAGTGGCGCTGCACGACTTTATTTTCGCCGAGCAAGTCGCAGCCTACTCAACAGTGGTTTACTCCAGTGCGGTGCCGCAGACGCACCCGATTTTAGCCGCAGCCCGCAGCGCCGGGCTTCGTCTGCTACGGCGGGGAGAGATGCTGGCCGAACTGGCCCGCGATAAGCGGTTGATCGCGGTGGTGGGCAGTCATGGTAAGACGACGACCTCCGGCATGATCGCTCATGCTATTTGCCGGGAGGGGATCGAGTGTAATTATATTTTAGGGGGGCTTTTTGCCGATGGTGTGACGCCGCCCT
Source organism: Puniceicoccaceae bacterium (assembly GCA_007692545.1). Classification (GTDB taxonomy): domain Bacteria; phylum Verrucomicrobiota; class Verrucomicrobiia; order Opitutales; family Coraliomargaritaceae; genus Thalassobacterium. Next base: position 15,222 of record REBV01000248.1, on the reverse strand, counting down.
GGAAGTATGTGCCCAATCAATGGCTGGTCGCTGAAATCGATGAAAGCGACGGCACTATCGACGGCTTTGCTCCAGAAGTGAGCCTGGTTTTAAACGTGGATTGGGATCACGCCGACCGCTATGCCGCGCCCGCGCACCTTGAAGCGGCCTTCCAGGGGCTGATCAACCGCACGCGGTCAAGGGTCATTTTGCCCGAAGCCTGTCCACTCCAGGCTCCGGCTGAAGTCGAAGTGCTCGCCTTTAAGGGAGCGGCTGACCGCCATGGACTGCAGCCGCCGCCGCCGGGTCGGTTTAACGCACTGAACGGTGATGCAGCCGTTGCCGTGCTTGGCTGCTTGCGGCAGACACTGTCAGCCGATCTGCTCCGCTCCTTTCCCGGCATGCTGCGCCGACAATCGAAGCTTTTGGAAAGTGAGCATTTGACGATCGTGGAAGACTATGCGCATCACCCGACCGAGATCGATGCGCTGATTGAATGTTTGCGAGCCAACGAGCCTGAAAAGCGCTTGGTATTGGTCTTTCAGCCACACCGTTACTCCCGGACCCGGCAGTTCAAGGCCGCTTTTGCCCGTTCGCTGCAGGCGGCTGATGCGGTCTATTTGCTCCCTGTTTACGCGGCCCACGAAACGAAATCCTCGGGCGCGGAAATCATGGACCTGGCCGCCGAGTTCAATGGCCAGCTGCCGACTGAGTTGAGCCTGGATTTCCAGGGTTTGCAGGCCCTGGCTGAGTCCGTCTGTGCGGCTTCGGAGAAACAGCAGGTCGCCTTCGTCGGGGCGGGGGATATTGAGGAGTTTGCTGCTGCATTTTCGGCCTATATTGGCGCGAGTGCTCAGGCGCAGGATCCCGTGCAGCGACTACGTGAGTCTTGGGCTGCTTATTTAGCACCGCGTCTTTCCGCCGCTTGTGTTTTGAAGTTTGATGAGCCGCTGGCCAAGAAAACCACCATCCGTATCGGTGGTGCGGCGCGGTTTTATGCGGAGCCCGGCAATTTGAGTGATCTGCGGGTGTTACTGCGGGCGGCGCAATTGTTTGGCCTGCAAAGTTTTTGCCTGGGGCGTGGCTCGAACTTGCTGGTCAGTGATGCTGGCTTTGACGGCTTGGTCATCCGCTTCTCGGGCAGTGCCTGGCGGCGGGTGGAGTCGCTCGGTGGCGGGCGCATCTGGGCGGCGGCAGGCGTGCGGCTTAAGGAGATTTGCGGCTTTGCGGCCAAGCACGGACTCAGCGGCTTCGAGTTTTTGGAAGGCATCCCCGGTGCTGTGGGCGGCGCCTTGCGCATGAATGCCGGGGCGATGGGCAGTTGGATGTTTGATCTGGTCGAGCGCGTGCAGATGCTCGATGCTGCCGGTCGCTACCATGACCTGCCGAAAGAAGCTTTTCACTTCGGCTATCGCAAAGTGGAGGAAATCAGTCGCGGAATCGCTCTCGGGGCCGTCTTGCGGAGTGTGGATTCCGAGAGTGAGTCGTCCATTCGTGGCCGTCTGGATAGTTATTCCGCAACACGCAAGGAGAGTCAGCCACGGGGTGCCAGTGCGGGCTGTATTTTTAAAAACCCGGACGGGAACTACGCCGGCAAATTAATCGACGAGCTCGGGATCAAAGGCATGGCGGTGGGTGGCGCGGAGGTCTCGGCGGTGCATGGCAATTTTATCGTCAACCAGGGTGGGGCCACCGCTGCGGATGTGATCGAGCTGGTGCGGCGGATTCGCTGCAAGGTGCAGGCGGAGTCCGGTTATATTTTAGAACCCGAAGTCTTGCTTGTCGGGCAGTCTTGGGATGATGTTTTAGGCGAATGAGCAAAGTTCCCCGTATTCTGGTTCTCTATGGAGGTGTCGGTCCTGAGCGCGAGGTGTCGCTGTGCAGCGGCGAAGCCATCGCCCAGGCCCTGGCGGCTAGCTATGCCGTGCAGCCCATCCTGGTCGATGCGGCAGCTCTGCCCGAGGGCATTCGGGCCGATACGGACCTGGTCTTTCCCGCCTTGCACGGCACCTTCGGTGAGGATGGCCGCCTGCAAGGCCTCCTGGAGTCCGGCGGCATTCATTATTGCGGGAGCGACGCGGCCGCCAGTCGGCTGTGTATGGACAAGGTTGCCAGCAAATCGGTCGCCAGCCAGTATCAGATCCCGGTGCCTCAAGCGCTGCACTTCGACGGAGCTCAAGCGCCGCTAGCCGATGCCGTGATTGAGCAATTGGGCACCTCGCTCGTTGTGAAACCGGCGGATCAGGGCAGCAGTGTGGGGCTGCACTTCACCGAGCACCGTTCGGCCCTCGGGGTCGCCCTCTCCGGTATACGCTGCGGGCAGTGGTTGATCGAGCAGCGGATACGCGGGCGCGAGTTGACCGTCGGTGTGCTCGGGGGGCAGGCGATGGGCATCGTGGAGATCGTCAGCGCATCCGGGGTCTATGACTACCAGGCAAAATATACCCCCGGCTCGACGGAGTATCGCTTTCCGGCTGAGTTGACGCCGGTACTGGAGTCGCAGATTAAGACCTATGCGGAAACACTGTTTACTGCTTGTGGTTGTCGTGACTTTGCGCGCATTGACTTTTTGCTGGAGGGTGCCATCGCCTATTTTCTGGAGATCAATACCTTGCCCGGTCTGACTGCGACGAGTCTATTGCCGAAAAGTGCGTCCTGTATCGGGCTCGACTTTGAGGCCCTGGCTGCAGCACTGGTGGCTCCCGGTATTGCCCGCTTTCAAGCCGGACAGAAAGGCAGGGAGAGCGCATGCTAGGGCGCGGTCAACACAAGGGCAGCACCTCTGCGCAAGGCGAGCAGAGCTGGCGCAGTTTGAGCGGTGGCAGCCAAAAGAAGCGGGTCCAATCGCCCCAGGCGCGCAAGCGCAAGCAGATCCGCTGGTTTAAAATAGTCGGTGCGCTGCTACTGTCTTGCCTGATCTTCGGTGGGGTCGTCTGGGCGGTGATTGCGCTAAAGAACCGGGAGGTGCCGATTCAAGTGACGACGCCCTCCAAGCCGGTGGAACGACTGATCTTTGATACCGATGGGGTCTTGCCGGACGAGTGGTTGGGTACGGTGATTGAGTTGCGGCGCGGGCTGACTCTGATGGAGGTAGATATTCACGATATGAAGCAGCGCCTCGAAGCGCACGGCCAGGTCCGCTCGGCCTCGGTCGAGCGCGTCTTCCCGGATGCGCTGAGGATTCGTGTGCGCGAGAGCGAACCTGTGCTACGCATGCGAGTGGCGGGTCCGGGAGGGCAAAGTGAGCTGCGTATCGTGGCGCGGGACGGCACGATTTATACCGGTGTCGGCTACCCCCAGGCCACATTGCGCCGGATGCCCTTCGTCGTGCCCCATGTGCATCCCGATGGTAAAATCCGGCCGATGCGGGGGATTGATCGTGTGGCCGAACTGCTGGAAGACGCCCGGCGCACACAGCCCAATTTCTACCGGACCTGGCAGATCGTATCACTCAAACACTACACCGGCGATCCCGACTTGCCCGGGCAGGTGATCGAAGTGCAGAGCTCGATCGTGCCGCGGATCATCTTCGGTTTGAGCACGGATTTCGCCCAACAACTCGACCGACTCTCGGTGATTTTGAACTACGTGCAAAGCCGGGGAAATCCAGCTATCAAACGCATCGATCTCTCGCTGCGCGAGTCCGCCGCGGTGCAGTTCGAAAGTGGGCGGATCAGCACCTTTTAGTCTGATGCCAAAACCAGTTCAGCGGATAGTATTGTATCTGCTATGCAAAAAAATACGCCCGCTCAATGAGCGGGCGTAAGGAAGTTGATTTTCTTTTTCTGGTGGGGTTGAACCACAAAGTTAGGAGAGACGTGCTTTCAGCATGCGGGCTTTAAAAGCTCCCGTAGACTTCCACTTCGGTGTAGTGGTTCTGGTCGTTGGAGGTGTTGCCGTTGCTGTAGAGGCGGACATATTGTGCTTGCGTGCCGCGACCATCGATCAGCTTACCAAAGCGGGTTTCAACGTAGGGGCGGTCTGAGCCCCGACCGAAGCCGACGGAGTTGTCGTAGTCGTTGTTAAACAATGTCGTCACACCGCTCTCAAACTCCGGATCATTGGATACTTGCACGATCACATCATGGTAAGCACGGGCTTGTGAGTGGTAGTGCCAAACCCAGATCGCCTCGATGGTCGCAGGCGCTTCCAGGTCGATTTGTACCCATTGCAGACCGTCCATCAGCTCCACGAAGTAGCCTTCGCCACCATCTTTGTAGCCGTCGGTTATATCGCTGAGGTCACCCAGGATCGGGAAATCATCACTGCTCGTCACAGGCTTGCCGAGTGAGAGCAGGGTGGTGCCTTCGGGGACTTGCATCGTGGGTGCTCGGCTCGGAGCAAGTTCGAGATTGGGCAGTCCGGATATCGGTTGTGGCGTGCCTTCGATAATTTCGGGTGGGATTTCGGTGGTCAGCGTCATCGTCGGGCCCGAAATAACGCGGGGCCCTGAAGCGGCACTGGCCGAATCGTCTCCGGATTCAGACTTATCGCCACAGGCAGTGAATAGGAGTGCCGCACAGGCACTGAAAATAAGCGGGAGCTGTTGAGTGTGTTTCATGATGATTTATGTGTGTAAATGTTCTTCGGTGAAGTGGATCGTTTGCTGGCTTTCTGCTGCCGGGTTGACCCAGAAAATAGGGGCTTCCGATTCGAGTGATTTACGAGCATCGCAAGTTAAAGTAGCGTTGCCCCGGATGGTGTCGAAGAAATTTTTGATGTGTGGCTGGTGAGGTGGTCCGCTGAGGACACCGGGCAAGGCATACTTATCCGGTGGGGCCGACTCGTAGGAAGCGATGGCGTCGTCTCCTCCGGCCGCCGCACCGACGGCCTCTTTGCGCAGGAAGCCACGGCGCACCATATCATCCCACAGCTCTGTGTTTCTGGCTCCGGATTCCCGATAAATATTGGTGAAGGCTTCACGCTCAGACATCTCGATCGTGCCTTCGGTGCCCATGAAGGACTCGAAGTAACCACCGCCGGCACTGGTGGTGGTGAGCACTTGATAAAAGGCCCGGGCATTACCCTCCGGGGTGTCGTAGTCGAAGACGCACATGACATTGTCAAAGTGCTCCCGCTCTTTAAAGTAGCTACGACCACCTGAAGCCATGACGGATTTGGGCTTTGCATCGAGGTACCAATTAAAGATATCGATCTGGTGGGCTCCGAGGTCGGAGATGGGGCCGCCGGAGAGCGCTTTATAAAAGCGCCAGTTGACGAAGCGGTGCTGCAGTTCTGTGGTGGAGAGTCTTTGCCCGGGGGTATCGTCGAATCCGTAGCGCCGGAGCGTTTCGGCGTCGGGCAAGTGGTCAGCACGTGCGGCGATGTCTTGAGACGCACTCAGGGCGCGATTCCACTGGCCGTTGATATTGATAATCCGCCCGAAGATCTTGTGCTTGAGCAGCAGTTCGTTCAGGACGAATTGGTAGCGGGGATTACTCCGGCGCTGGTGCCCGATCTGGCAGAGTTTACCGGTGCGGTCCATGGCTGCGACCATTGAGCGTGCATCCTCGATGGTGTGGGCCATCATCTTTTCGCAATAGACGTGGTAGCCGGCCTCAAGCGCCATGATGGTGTGCGGGGCATGCCAGAAGTCGGGCGTGGAGACGAAGACAGCATCTATATTGCCCGCTTCTTTCTCCAGCATCTCGGCGGCATCGACATACTCATTCGGGCGATCACTGAAGCGGCGGGGGACTCTTCTGGCAGCCGCTCCCAATCGCCTTTGCATGATATCGCAGACGGCTACGTAGCGGATGCCCGGAAGGTCGACCATCGCGTCAAAAAGAACTTCCTGTTGCTTGCCGCAGCCGATGAAGGCGACGCGGATATCCTGATCGGGCGCACCTGCAGGGCGGGCCTTGAGGATGGAGGGAGCACCGAGAATAAGTCCAGCACCGGCGGCACTTTTTGTGATAAAGTCGCGGCGGGAAAGGAGGGAGTGGAGTGATGGCTTCATAGTATGAAAATATTAAAGCACTTCTACCACTTTTTCAAGAGGGCGAAGCGATTATACTTCACCAATTGAAGGGCGATGACAATCAGGATAATGTGTGTGCCCAACCAAGCGACGCCAGCGTCCTGAGCGATTAGGATGAGGCCAATGGTCAGGCTGGTGTAAAGCAGGCCCATCGCAAAGAGACTGAAGCGGGTGGCCACACCGAGCAGGAGTGTGAGTCCAAGAATCAGCAGAGCCGGGCCAAGGAGCCAATCGTAGAGCGTGAGCCCCCAGCCCGGAATCAGTGGTTCCGCAACAAATCGGTCGTAGAGTGCCGTAGGCACGCCATGGTAATTGGAAAATGCATAGACCTTTTCGCTCGCGTCGGCGGTCAGCCCGTATTCATTGGGCACTCCGTCGATTGCGACCAATTGACTGGATGCGGTGGTCCCGGCAAATTTCTCGATGCCGGCGATGAGGCAGCGAAAGCTGAGCCAAACGCGAAGCAGGAGCATGGCAAGTGTGAGTCCGAGGGTGTCGGTTTGGTTGTTATCTTGTGAGGACATTGTTTGTGTGGATTTGGGGGGATTTGTTACTGTTTTAGGAAAGTTTCGAAGGATTGACCGTAGTCAAGGTAGCGATCAAAGCAAACTTTAGGATCCGCGGCTTGTCCATCTTTACTGTGGAAAACGGTGGCGACATGGGGCTCAATCGCCAGCGCCCCCTGGTAGCCGATTTCTTTTAAGGCGTCCATAATTTCCCGCAAGCGGGCCTGGCCCTCGCCCGGAAAGGTGTATTTCTCCGGCTCAGTCTCGCCGTCGCGTGGGTTTAGGCAGTCTTTGATGTGGACGTGGGCTACGTGCTCTTTGACTGCGTGGAAAAACTCCAGCGGATCTTGCCAGGGGTAGGGTTCGTCCTTTGAGCGATCGCGCTGGAAGACCGGATTGCCCGTGTCGAAGATCAGCTTCAGGCCCGGCACTTCCTCGACCAGGCGCAGGCTGTGCTGTGCGGAAAATCCGCCCCAGTTCATGCAATTTTCGTGCAGGGCCTGCAGTCCGGCATCGGCAAAGCGCTGGACGATCTCGCGCAGGCGGCGGAAACGCTCGGCCTCCTGCTGGTCCTCACCCCAGGGCTTCTGGGCGTAGGACATGATGCGTATCATTTTCGTCCCCAATTGCTGCATGCGTGGGATGGCCCGCTCGATCTCGCCCAGGGTGATGGCAAAGTCGGATTCGATCCCCTTGGACCAACTGCCGATGAGCGAGCCAAATTCGATAACTTGGATGCCTGCATCGGCTAATTGCCCTGCTGCTGCTTGAAAAGCGGCCTCTGGAAGATCATGGATATTTTGCCCATCAATGCTGCGCGCAGAGAGGTGCTTCCAACCCAGAGCGTGGGTCACTTCGATCTGGGTGGCCAGGGCCTGACCGGCTTCGTCTGTGAATCCTGTGAGTGTCATTATGCGGGATATGGGATGCGGGATGCGGGATGGGTGATGCGGGATGCGGGATACGGGATGCGGGATACGTGATGCTGAGCGTAGCGAAGTCCCGCCGAAGGGAAATGAGCGAAGCGTGTTGGGGCGGGATGCTAGATGCTGGATCGTTTACTTCAAGATAATGCGTGCCCCTTTGTTTTTAGCAGATTCGTAAATGGCCTGTATAAGTTCGACGCTCTTGCGGGCCTCGCGGGCACTGGTTGAAGGTTCACGGTTTTCCTGAATCGCAGTGACAACCTCTTCGAAATTGCGCTGGTGCTGATAAAAATTGATGGCTGAAGGATCGTTGGCACCCAGGCCGGTCGAGGCACCCTGCATAAATTGAGCACGAATGGATGCGTCCTCAGCGGATTCATGCATAAAATCCCAGATTTCAAAGCTTTCATCGGCAAGAAAGACCGAGCCTTCTGTGCCGGCCAATTGTACGCGGGCCGGGTGCCCGTCCTTGGACCAGGTGCAGGTGCTGCCTTCGATCACGCCACGGGCACCGTTTTCAAATTCGATGATCGCGACGGCGATATCCTCAACTTCGATATCGGTATGGGCCAGGCAGGCGGTGTTGGCTTGCACCGATTTAACGGGGCCTGCCAGATAGATGAGGGCATCGATGGTGTGGATCGATTGATTCATCAAGGCACCGCCGCCATCCAGAGCCCAGGTACCACGCCATCCGGCGGAGTCGTAGTAAGCCTGGTCGCGGTACCATTTCACGTAGGCGGATGCCGAAGTGAGCTGGCCGAAGCGTCCATCGTCGGCCGCTTTTTTGAAGGCATCCATGCCAGGATGAAAGCGTCGATTCAGGACGGCAGCCAGGGTTACGCCATTTGCTTGTGCGGCGGCCATCATTTGGTCGATTCGCTCGGTTGTAACTTCCAGCGGCTTTTCGATGATGACGTGTTTGCCTGCTTCGATTGCGGCCATGGCCGGGTCCAGGTGCGCGCCGGAAGGCGTGCCGATGGTGACAATTTCAATTGCCGGGTCGGCCAGCATGGCTTCGAGGGAGTCGTAGCCATGGGTGTTATACTGCTTGGCAAATGCCGCAGTGCGCTCGGGCACACGGTCGGCAACACCGCCGAGTTCGCCACCGGTCATGGCCTCAATTGCTTTTGCGTGAAATCCGCCGATCATGCCGGCGCCAATAATTCCAAATTTCATATTTATGCTGAGTGTTCGGGGGATGTGTCCTGGCTGGCACGCTGGTTTTTAAAGAAGCCTGCGATGCCTATCGCTGCGAGAAGAATGAGCCCGATGATGCCGATGATGCCGACAGTACCCCGGTTCCAGAGTAACCAGACCGAGGCAAAGGTCGCGATACCGGCGGCGAGGAACATGGTGCAGTTAATGAGCGGTGAAGCGCGATCTTCCCGGGCGAGCACCGACTTGCTATTCATCAGCAGTAAGATCGAGAGGTAGGCAATCGGCAAAAATACGGTGGCAATGACGGCAGCCGGAATGAGGAGCGCAGTTTTGGCATCGCCCGTCCAGGCCAAGGGGGCGAAAATGGCCAGCAGCGCAGGCATCGACGCACCAATAATAAAGGGCTTTGTCGCTCCGGGTCGACCGACTGCCTGAGAGATGGCAAAGCCATTCATCAGCATGTGCACCATCATGGTCGAGAGTGCCATAGCAAGAATACCGATACCGAAGACCAGATTCGCTCCGCGCTCACCCATCAGGGGGCTCAGGGTGGTGGCGAGTTGCTTGGCGTCCCGGTTGGAGAGTGCGGCAGCGAGCCTGCGTTCAGCCTCGGGCAATGCGTCAGCCGCAGCGCGAATCGCTACGGGTTCGGCAGGTGCGTCCCCCATTGCATTCAAGCGGGTTTCGAGTGTTCTGTAGTAGCCAGCTTCCATGGTTGGGAAGGGGCGTCCGTCGGCATCCAACACATCGAGATCCTGCGCGTGAAAAGCGGAGGCGGAGGAAATGACCAGTAGGGCTGTCGCGATGGAAAAGGGGACAAACAGTGCCAGCACCAGATCAAAGCGTGAGAGCTCGCGGTGCACCTTAATCCAACCGCGCTTGATCAAGGTATAGGGTAGCAGGAAAGTCATGTTGATGCCAACGGCAGTGCCAAAGGCGGCGATAATCCGGTCGCGTTGGATGTCTGTGATGTAGGCGTCCCAGAACTCAGCTGCATTGCCTGTGGCTGCAATCAAGGGTTGCAGCGTTTCGGCCGGTTGGAAGAGCGATTTCGGGTTTGGAATCAGACCCGCTAAAATACTTAAGAAATCGACTTTGCCACTGAAGAGCAGCATGCTGGCGGCTGCGGCAAAGGAGATCATGACCATTGCCACCAGGAGCTTGAGGATCAATTCGACCTTGGCCACTGCATTGCTGCCCATGGCGTAGAGCGAAGCAGAGGCAAAAGCGATGACGGATAAAATCATCGTGATGATGTAGGGGTTGACGCCCTTAAAGCCCAGATTTTGCTGGACCGTGGCCACCCCGAGTGAGGACTGAGCCGTGCAGAAGACGATGTTCGCGATCAGCGTCGCTCCCAGCCAGCCCCACGCGAGCAAGGGGGAAATCGAGTTTTTGACGCTATCAAAAGGGGTGTTTTGGCTGCTCAGGCTGACATGCGCCAATGCCATCAGCATCGCCACGCCACAAAGCATGGCAAGGGGCTGTAGCCACATCAAGGAGTAGCCGGCGATGACCCCCAGATAGAGTGCCCCGGCCAGAGAACCACCACCGAGGGTGACGGCGGATTGTAGCCAACCGGGCCCGGTCAGTTTCGAATAGCCAGCCAAGCGACCGAGAAAGTCGCGCTGCTGAATGCTTTTTATTTTATCAATATCAACGGACATGAGCTAAAGTTTGTAAATTTTTATTTGTTAAACCAGATTTAAATATACCCTGTCAACCTGTTTGTTCGCTAACAAAACAAATTAAGATTTCGTGCTTTAGCAATAGAAAAAAGCTGTCTATCAAAGGCGCATGTTGGTGCAGCAAAAATATGATCGTGGCGACATTCGTCGTTTGAACGCGGTGAGTGTATTGAATCAGTTGCGTTCGAACGGGGCGCAATCGCGGGCCAAGATAGCATCCGCTTTGGGCTTAACGCGCGCGACGGTCTCCAATATTGTAGCGGAATTAATTGCGGCTTCGATTGTGCATGAGACGGAGTATGTCACCGGGGAAGCCGGGCGGCCGGGGTTATTGGTACGTCTAAATGCAAACTATGGCTGTATGTTGGCGGTGGATTTGGATTTGGACCGGACGACAGTAGTGCTCGCGAATGTGGGGCAGGAAATCCTCTGGCGCGAAAGCCGGCCTCTATCGGTGGGTGCACCTGCCCAGGAGGGACTCAGGGTCGTATCCGAGTTGATCGAACGTGCACTGGAGGTGGGGCAGGCCAAGCACCTGAATTGCTTCGGTATTTGTGTCGCCTGTGCCGGTATGGTGGATCGCCTATTGGGGCAGTTGGCCTATGGGCCTACGTCGCACTGGGAGCATGTATCGCTGCGGGATGAGTGGGAGTCTCGCTTCGGTGTGCCGGTCTATGTCGAGAATGAAGCCCATGCGGGAGCAACTTGGGGGCACCATTATGGGCCGCGACCCGGCGTTCAGGATTTGGTTTACTTGAGTTTGGGCGTGGGCTTGGCGGCCGGCGTGTTTGTCGATGGTGTGCTGCTGCGGGGTCAGCAGGGCTTTGCCGGTCAGGTGGGGCATACTTTTTTTGCAGATAACTATGTGCGCTGCAGTTGCGGTAAGCATGGGTGTTGGGTGACTGAAATCGGGGCCATAGCGGTCCGGCGTAAGCTGGTGGAGGCAGGTGTCGCGATCCCCGAAGACGCCGGGGCGAACGGAGATTGGGTGGAGTGGGTCTATGAGCGCGCGAACAAGGGGGACGCGGCCATCATGAATGTTCTACAATCCGTCGGAGTTCAGCTCGGTTCGGGGGCGGCGCGGCTGGTACAGACCTTTAATCCTTCGGTTCTGATTGTCGGTGGCCGCCTGGGTAAGCTCATGAGTTTGGTCGAGCCGACGATACAGGAAGCCCTCTTCGAGCAAACCCTGCCCATAATGGCCAAGTCGCTGCAAGTGGTCGTCAGCGATTCCAGTGACAATCATTTGATGGGCGGCCTGGCTACAGTTTTTGACGTTTTGATGCGCAACCCGAAACTGCGGGACTGACTGATTTAAATGGCCGAATTCTAAATCAGGCTGCGCGGGACGACGGTGTTGCGGTATTGGCTGGGGGCGGTGCTGTAATGGGCCTTGAACTGGCGACTGAAGAAATAAATATCTTTATAACCGAGCGACTGGGCGATTTCGCCGATGCGGAGCTGGGTGCCTTCGATCAAGCGGCGGGCGTGGATCATCTTGCAATTGATCAGAAACTGGTTGGGTGCCTGGCCGACTTGGGCGGCAAAAGTCCGGTCGAAGTGAGAGCGGGATAGGCCGAGTGACCCGGCGAGGTGATCGATGGATTCAACTGAGGCCGGGGCATCACGGAAGATTTGGATCGCGCGCGCAATCCGGGGGTCGATGGATCCGGCTGACGAGCGGAGCGGCTGACCGAGGCAGTTCTGAATCAAGCGATAGAGCGTGTCGGCCAGGGTCTGGTCGTCCTCGCGGCGCAGCGCGATGCGCATGATCCGGTCCACTTGTTTGCGCAGGACGTCCACTGAATGGGCTGTCTCGCCCAGAGAGGGCAGGCCGTCGACGTCGTGCAGACGCTCTCCGGCCCGCGTCGGATGAAAATGGGCTGAAAATCGCGTAATCCGCTGCCCGGAGTAGTGCGCTGCGGAAATTTCCTGCTTAGGCGAAAAAATGAAAAAACTGCCCGGCTCAATCGGGTAGGTTCGCCCATCGCAGGCCAGGTAGCCCCGGCCCGCCACCGCAATCCACAAGTTAAAATGCGGGTCGCCTTTGGTCTCCCATTGCCAGTGTTCGACCTCGGTGCATAGATAGGGGAACCAGGGGCGGTCGACTAATTCCAGGCCGTCGAAGGCTCTGCTGGATAGCTTGCTTGTCATTTCGGCCCAGTGATTAAATAATGCAAACTTATGAGGGGCCAATCTATTTTATGCAAGGGTGGAATGCTGTATTCTAGCCCCATGCAAACATCCCAATACCTCGAATCAATTTTCTCTCTCAAAGGCAAAGTGGCCGTTGTCATTGGTGGCACGGGCGAACTGTGTGGTGCCATGGCCGAGGGTCTGGCCGCAGCTGGCGCCGAAACCGTCCTGGTCGGGCGAAGCGAGGAAAAAGCGGCGGCCCGTCTGGCAAAAATCGAAGCGGCGGGCGGGCAGGCCTACTTCGAAAAAGTGGATGTCAACTCGAAGGCTTCAAACCAGGAACTGCTTGCAGCGGTTTTAAAAAAGTCGGGCCGTGTCGACATCCTGGTCAACGGCGCCGGGGTGAATTCGCCCACTCCGGTCTTTGATATCGAGGAAGATGAGTTTGATGCGATCATTAACACCAACCTCAAGGCGGTGCTTTTCGCGGCGCAGGTCTTTGGCCGCTACCTGGTCGAGCGGGGCGAGGGCGGCAGCATCATTAATATTGGTTCAATGAGTGGCATCATCCCCTTGTCCAGGGTCTTTACCTACTCGGCAACCAAGGCGGCAGTGCATAATCTTTCAAAAAACCTGGCCCGCGAATGGGCCGCGTCCAAGGTGCGGGTCAATACCATCGTGCCCGGATTCTTCCCTGCCGAGCAAAACAAAAAAGTGCTCACTCCCGAGCGTGTGGCCTGCATCATGGGCCACACCCCGGCCAAGCGCTTCGGTGAGGCGCATGAATTGATCGGAGCCACGCTGCTGCTGGCCAGCGATGCCAGCAGCTTTATGAACGGTGCCGAAATCGTCGTCGACGGCGGCTACGCCTCCATGACTATCTAGCACCTGCCGTCTGCGCTCTCCGAGCTTCGCCGGACTTCGTCCCGTATCCCGCATCCCGCCCCCCGCATCTCGAAAAATGGCTTATTTACACGAAAACTTTCTCCTTCCCAACAAGACCTCGCAGCGTCTCTACCATGAGGTTGCGGCGGATCAGCCGATCATGGATTACCACTGCCATCTCTCGCCTGAGGCGGTGGCGGGCAATGCCCGCTTCCCGGACTTGGCCGAGATTTGGCTGGGGGGCGACCACTACAAATGGCGTGCCATGCGGGCAGCCGGAATACCCGAGGCATGTGTCACCGGGGATGCTGCGCCGAGGGAGAAGTTTGATGCCTGGGCCCGCACCGTGCCGCAGACTGTGCGTAACCCGCTGCACCACTGGACGCACTTGGAGCTGAAGCGCTATTTTGAGACAGACCTCGTGCTCAGCCCGCAGACAGCCGATGCGATTTGGGACCTGGCCAATGCGCGCATCGCCGAAGACAGTTTTAATGTCCACAGTATTTGCCAGCAGTTTGATATCCGGGCGATCGGCACCACGGATGATCCGGTCGACAGCCTGGAGCATCACCTCGCGCACAACGCCGGCCCGCTCAAAACAAAGATCTTCCCCACCTTCCGTCCGGACAAGGCGATGATTACGGCCGATGTTCAGAGCTGGAATGAATGGACGGACCAGTTGGCAGCAGTCTGCGGAAAAACTCTATCCAGTGCCGCCGATTTTATTTTGGCTTTGAAGATGCGGCACGACTTCTTTCACCAAGTCGGCTGCCGTTTGACAGACCACGGAATTGAATCCTGCCCCTTCCATCCCTGCGATGCGGAACAGGCTGAAGTGGTTTTTCAGAAACTGCGCGCCGGGCGGGCGCCCAATGAGTCGGAGGCCGAGCAGTGGATGACTTACATCCTGCAAACTGTGGCACGCTGGAGTGCGGCCAGGGGCTGGACCATGCAGTTGCACCTCGGTGCCCTCCGCAACACGCACCGTACAATGTTTGAGCGCCTCGGCCCGGACACCGGCTACGACACCATGTTGGACGAGCCGCTCATCCGTAAGCTGGCCGCCTTCCTGGATAGCCTGGCGATGAGCGACGAGTTGCCCCAGTGTATTTTTTATCACGTCAATCCCAATGCCCTCTATCCTCTGGCCACGCTGATGGCCAGTTATCAGGATGGCAGTGTGGCGGGCAAGATGCAGCTCGGCTCCGGGTGGTGGCATGTCGATACGCTGGATGGCATGCGCACGCAAATGGAAGTGCTCTCCAGCGTCGGGCTCTTCAGCCGCTTTGTCGGTATGCTGACCGATTCACGCAGCTTTCTGAGTTTTCCCAGGCATGAATACTTCCGCCGCATTGCCTGCGGTATCATCGGTGCCGATGTGGAAGCCGGCCTCATCCCGGACGATGCCGATTTACTCGATCAACTCGTTACAGATATTTGCTATCAAAACGCGAAAAATTATTTTAACTTCCCCGGCGTCGAATAAAGCTACCCGCGGTACCATCCCGTATCCAATATCCGTCTTCGCTCTTCGAGCTACGCCGGACTTCGTCCCGTATCCCGTATCTCATATCCCATATCCCGAATCCCGAATCCCGCACCCCGAATTATGAAAATCCTCCTTACCACGACCTCCTATCAGGATTGCCCCGGCGATCACCATGCGCTGCTCGAAAGCACTGGAGCGGAAATTGTGCGCGAGCGCGGCCCGCTCCCGGCGTCCCGCATGCTTGAATTGGCGGGCGACTTCGACGCCTTTCTGTGTGGCGACGATGAGATCACCCGTGCGGTGATCGACAAGTCACTGCCCAAGCTGAAGATCATCGCCAAGTATGGCATCGGGGTGGACAAGATTGATGTAGCCTATGCCACGGAGCAGCAGATTCCGGTCAGCTTTTGCCCCGGTGTGAATCACACCACGGTGGCTGAGCACGTATTTATGCTGCTGCTGGCACTGACGA
>REBV01000299.1 GCA_007692545.1 Puniceicoccaceae bacterium | reverse complement strand
AACCAGTGATCAGAAGTACAGCATTTTTTTGAACTTTTTTATTTATGCAATGGCAATGGCTCTTCCGCTTGCAGCGTCCGTATAATCGAAGCCAACTTATCGAGGTCTTTCCCTGAAGAAAAAAGCTTTTTAAAGTCCTTCTTGAACCTGCTCTTGCCGACAAGTTCGAGCATTAGCTCTGGAGCTCTTTAAAAAGGTCTTCAACCGTGTCAAAACGCGGAAGTTCGTCGGTAGGCTCACGCATCGCCTCCAAAGTCTCGGCGTTGGGCTGGTGACGCACAAAATCAAGCACCTTGCCGCGTTCGTCTTCGGGCAGGCGCTGGATTTCTTCGATGATTTGGGAAGCATTCATGCGCTCTAATATGGTGACATTTCCGGATTTTTCAAGCTTGGACATGTAAGGTCGAGGCTTTTGCGGTGAGTTAGAATATCTGATCCCGCTCATCCCGGTGGCGGACCTGAGTCAGACTGCCCTTGAATTTCTCCGCCAGAACCTGCAAGACTTCGGGGGGGAGCTTGGCCTGCGCTTCTTCCAGGGAGAGCAGCGCGGTATCCTGAGCCTTGACCGATAAAACCTCGTTCAGCGCTTCGTTATCGACCAGCGGATCGGTGCCGTCCAGCTCGGTCTCGCTAAGCGAGCCATCCAGAGCCGCCATGAGGAAATCGGCGGGGGTTTCCGTGGGCGCGTCCGCAGCAGAAAGAACGGCTTCATCTCCGGTGTCCGACTCTTCTACGGCTACGGCGGTTTCGTCCAGGGCCTGAGATGCGGCAACCGGCTTAGCCTTGGGGATGATTAGTTTTTTTTTACGTCCGCGGCCGGTTCGGCGGCTGTCGCGACTTCACTGCTTGCCCCAGCGCTGGCTGAGGTGACTTGCCGGATCAGCGTATCGATGGCGCGGGAGCGGGACTCTTCGGCCGCTTTAAGCAGGACGACTTCGAAGTTTACCTTTTCGGAGAGGCCACGCTGGACGGAGGCTTCACCCCGGTGCAGGGCATCCAGCATACGCATAATAGACTCGGTGCTCAGCTCGCAGCCGAGACGGTCGGTCTGGCCACCATTTTCGATGGCATGCAGCAGCGCCTTGCGGGCGTGGGCTTCGAGATCGATCAGGATGCGGTAGAGGTCGCGCCCTTCGTTGGTGAAGGCATCGACCGCAGCGATGATCCCGGCGAAATCCAGCCCGGCGATGGCCTGGGCCAGCTGAGCGATCCGCTCATCCGAAATGAGACCATAGACATCCAGCACATCGCCCTCTTTGATATCACTGCCACAGAAGGAAATCATTTGATCGAGGATCGATTGGGCATCACGCATGCCACCGTTGGCGAGGCGGGCGATGGAGGCCAGGGCGGGTGGCTCGACCTGGATGTTTTCGACCTGGCAAATCTCGGTCAGTTTTTCGGCGATCACCTCGTCGGAAATCGGGCGAAACTCAAAACGCTGGCAGCGAGAGACAATGGTCGGGAGCACCTTATGCGCCTCGGTAGTGGCAAAGAAAAACTTCACATGCTCGGGCGGTTCTTCCAGGGTCTTGAGCAATGCGTTGAAAGCCGCGGTCGAGAGCATGTGCACCTCGTCGATAATATAAATCTTGTAGGTGCACTGCGCGGGGGCGAACTGGCACTCCTCTCGCAGGCTGCGCACCTGCTCCACACTGTTGTTGGAGGCCCCGTCGATCTCGATCACGTCCATGCAGGAGCCATTCATGATGGCCCGACTGGTCTCGGATTCATTGTCGGGCGTGGCACTCGGGCCGCCCTCGGCGTTGAGCGCCTTGGCAAAGAGTCGGGCCGTGCTGGTCTTACCGGTACCCCGGGGGCCGACAAAGAGGTAAGCGTGGGCAATCCGCTTACTTTGAATGGCGTTGCTCAAGGTGCGCACGATGTGGTCCTGCCCCACCAGTTCACTGAACTGCTTGGGACGCCAGCGGCGGGCGATGACTTGATAGGCTTTTTCCATAAGACGTAAACTCAAAGAAGCGGCCAAGCCAGGCATCTGGCAAGGGACTTTTTCGGGAATCTCCGGTTTTCAGACTACCCGGAGGGCCAGAATCAAGTGATATGCCCCTGGGGCCTGGCCGCCCGTTGTTTCCCGACTCAGGACAATGTTTGCTTGGCACAAATGCTCAACCAACTCTGGCAGCAACATCCCGCCGCAGCTTATTCACCACCACCAGATCACCCCAGGCTGCCCCCCGCGCGCCGCCGTGCCCGCCATGGCTGGCTCACCACCACGCCCAAATCTCGCTGCCTCTTGCCGGTGCCGCGCCCGACGCCTACATTTATATGGATGTCCTTAATCCGCTTTTTCTCTTGGCAGCTTGACCTAAATTAAGGGAGAGCGCTCAATAAACGGAAGAAGGCATAGAGACTTTGCTATTTGTACCTCTCGACGAATCGCGTCGCTTTTCGGCAATCTCAACACGCAATTTTGCGATATCCATCTCAAGTTGACGAACCTCTGTAAGGGTGGATTCAGGAAATGTAACCCGCATTTTACTGCCTCCACAATAAGGGGCATTTGCCTGCGCCTGCGCCATCATTTTACGTAAGATCAAGAGCTTCTCAGATTTCTCCTGAAGTTGATTCTCCATCCCTTGAAGCGATCTGGATTGTGACAATACGCTATCAAAGTGCCCACGCGTATGCAGCTGAAAAACACCCACAGCGATCAATCCGATAATAAATAATAGCTTCATATTCTTGTAGTCGACTAATCTGTCGATAACTGATTCAGCCGTGAAACCAATAACAGGTCAAACCTAGCTTTAGCGACTGCAAATCAACGGCTGTGACTAAAAGTGTTCAAAAAAAGCCCGTTCCTTTTGTAGGAACGGGCTTTTGATTAAATCAATCTGAAGGGGGCGGCTCAGCCGACTTCTTCGTCGGGAGTCTCGGTTGTCACGGTGCCTTCTTCGACGGCGTCGGCATCCGGGACGGCGCCCTCGGTTGCTTCCGAGTTATACTCGGGCGTGGGCAGGACCACGCCTTCGATCCGCTCGGCGGCTTCTTGAGGGGTGAGCTGCTGCATCTCGGCACCCAGGGTGTCGATCCGCAGGTTGCGGTAGGCTGGTAGGCCAGTGCCGGCGGGGATGAGGTGACCCATGATAACGTTCTCCTTGAAGCCCTTCAGCATGTCGACCTTGCCCAGTGTTGAGGCATCCGTCAGCACGCGGGTCGTTTCCTGGAAGGAAGCGGCGGAGATGAAGGACTCGGTCTCGAGTGAGGCCTTGGTGATGCCGAGCAGAACGGGCTCACCCTCAGCCGGCATACCACCGGCTTCGGAGATGTGATCGTTGGCCGACATGAACTCGAAGCGGTCCACCTGCTCGCCCCAGAAGAAATCGGAGTCACCTGGATCGGTGATACGGATCTTCTTGAGCATTTGCGAGATGATGACCTCGATGTGCTTGTCGTTAATTTCCACACCCTGGAGGCGGTAAACCTTTTGAATCTCAGCGATCAGGTAGTCCTGCACAGCTGATGGCCCGAGAATCTCGAGGATTTCGTGCGGATCAGCGCCACCCTCGGTCAGGTTTTGGCCCTTGTGGACGAGGTCGCCCACTTGCACCACCAGATGTTTGCCGTGGGGGATGAGGTGGGCTTCTTCGTCGCCCGTTTCCGGGTCGGTGACGAGGAGCTTCTTCTTGCCACGCACGGTGCCATCGAGCGATACGATACCGTCGATCTTAGCCATCTCAGCGGCGTCCTTGGGACGGCGGCCTTCGAAGAGCTCGGCAATACGGGGCAGACCACCGGTGATGTCCTGAGTCTTGGACGCCTGACGGGGGGTCTTGGCCAGCATGGTGCCGGGAGCAATTTCGTCGTCCTCATTGACGGCTACCTGCGCACCCGTGGGAATCGCATAGGTCGCGATCATCTTGCCACTCGCGTCGAGGATATTGACGGCTGGGTTCAAGTCTTCCTTGTGCTCGATGACGACTGTGGCAATACGCCCGGTGGACTCATCCAGCTCACGTTTGACCGTGACACCAGGGATCATATCAGTAAATCCGATACGACCTGCCTTTTCGGAGAGAATCGGAATATTGTGCGGGTCCCACATAGCGAGGATCTCGCCCTTCTCGATTTGTTCCCCATCCGCGCGTGTCAGAACAGAGCCGACAACAATTTTGTAGATCTCGATTTCGCGATCCTCTTGGTCAAGGATCTGCACCGAACCCGTCTTATTCAGCACGATGTTGGCACCATCTACAGTCTGCACGATACGCAGACCCTTATAGACGACCTTACCACCGGTGCGGATCTTAATCTCCGGATTCTTCAAGACACCCGAGGCGATACCACCAATGTGGAAAGTCCGCATGGTCAGCTGTGTGCCCGGCTCACCGATCGACTGTGCTGCGATGATACCGACGGAAGCGCCGCGCTCGACCATGGCTGCATAGGCAGGGTTGATCCCGTATTCCAGTGCAGTGATGCCCACTTTCTTGCGGGTGGTCAGAGCCGAGAGGATCTTTACCCGTTCGATGCCGACGTCTTCAATCTTACGGGCCGCTTCTTCAGAGATCAGCTCACCGTTTTTGACGATAAACTCGTCCGGATTGAGCGGGTTCATAATGTCGTTGGATGAGCAACGACCGACGATACGGTCGTAGAGGGAAACGATTTCATCGTCACCTTCATAGATCGCGTATTTCCAGATACCGTCACGATTACCATCGTCGAATTGTTCGATGATGCAGTCCATCGCGACATCGCAAAGCTTACGTGTCAGATAGCCGGCATCAGCGGTCTTCAGCGCGGTATCGGCCAGACCCTTACGGGCACCGTGTGTCGAGATGAAATACTCGAGAACGGAGAGACCTTCGCGGAAAGAGGAAAGAATCGGGCGTTCGATAATTTCACCGGAGGGCTTCGCCATCAAACCACGCGTGCCACAAAGCTGGCGGACCTGCTGCTTGTTACCACGTGCGCCGGAATCCATCATGAGATAGACGGGGTTCACGGTATCCTTACCACCGTTTGACTTGAGCTCTTCGAATACCGCCTTGGCGATGTCGTCGGTCGTGCCGGTCCAGATGTCGATGATCTTATTGTAACGCTCGCCTTCGGTGATGATACCTTTTTTATATTGTCCCTCGACTTCGTCGATCCGCTTGCGGGCCGCCTTGACGATGGCTGGCTTGGAGGGCGGGATGATCATATCGTCGATACCAATCGATACACCAGCCAGGGTGGCCACCTTAAACCCAGTGTCCTTGAGGCGGTCCAGCGTCGTCACCGTGCGCACCCGACCGACCGTGTTGTAGGTTTGGAGGATGAGATCACCCAATTTGCCTTTGGGCACGGGGAAGTTCACAAAGCCGAGTTCATCGGGCCAAATTGTGTTGAAGATCACACGGCCAACTGTCGTGCGGATGACTTTCTTATCGGCACGCCCGAAGACGGTGCTTTCATTCTGATAGTCAGGATTGATGAAGTTGATCCAGTCATGGACTTTAAGTGCTCCATCGGCCACGGCACTGTCCAACTCATCGGCATCGACGATCATGGGCAGGCGTTTGCCTTCGACCGGCTTGACCGGTGGGTCGAGTGTCAGGAAGTAGGAGCCGAGGACGATGTCCTGCGAGGGCGTCAAAATCGGCTTGCCGGAAGAGGGCGAGAAGATGTTGTGCGTCGCCATCATCAGCGTCTTCGCTTCCATCACGGCCTCCAGCGAGAGGGGCACGTGCACGGCCATTTGGTCGCCGTCGAAATCGGCATTATAAGCCGTGCAAACGAGCGGGTGGACACGAATCGCATCGCCCTCGATCAAGACGGGCTCGAAGGCCTGAATCGAGAGACGGTGGAGTGTGGGCGCACGGTTCAATAGCACGGGGTGGCCCTTGGTCACTTCTTCCAGAATATCCCAAACTTCGGGCGATTGCTTCTCAATCATCTTGCGGGCGCCGCGCACGGTGTGCACGAAACCGAGTTCCTTGAGGCGGCGGATGATGAATGGCTCAAAGAGCACCAGCGCCATCTTCTTGGGCAGACCGCACTGGTTGAGCTTGAGCTCCGGACCGGTCACGATGACCGAACGACCCGAGTAGTCGACGCGCTTACC
>REBV01000296.1 GCA_007692545.1 Puniceicoccaceae bacterium | reverse complement strand
AAGCTGCGCGACCGCTTGGGCGGGCAAGTCCCCGTCACGGGCCTCGATTTCTGCGAGCCCATGCTGGAGCAGGCCCGAACTAAACGCGGCCAGAAAGCCAGCTACGCCGACATCGCATTCGACTTCGGCGACTGCATGGACCTGCCCCTGCCCGATGCCTCTGTCGACGCCGTGACTATCTCTTTCGGCGTGCGTAATTTTGAAGACCGCCAGCGCGGGCTCAAAGAAATCCTCCGCGTCCTGCGTCCCGGCGGCCGCCTCTTCGTCCTCGAGTTTTCACAGCCGGACCGCTGGTTTCGCCCCTTTTATTACCTCTACCTGAAGTACATTCTGCCCTGGGTGGCCGCCTTAGCCACCGGCGACAAGAGCGCCTACGATTACCTGGCCGGCACGATTGAGAACTTCCCCACCAAGGATGCCCTGGCCGATCAACTCAAGCAAGCCGGTTACGCCACCGTCCAGGCCACCGGATTGACCTGCTCCATCGTGGCCATCCATCAAGCCGAAAAAGCCGACTGAGGCGCTGGCGAACTTAAAACATAAATGATGATGCACTAAGAAACTAGAATAATAAGCTTGCGCCAAATGTCGCTCATATTTCTATAAACTTGTTTTAAATGTCGCAATCTGATACACACACTAGGATTAGCTGATGAATTTAGTTGTCTTGTGTGTCTCATGTAGCTGGATGAACCCTCAATATGGCCAAACAGGCACAAAAAAAGAAAACAATCTCGATCAACATGCCAGAAAGTGGGCATGCCTTGATTAGTCATGCTGACTGGTATCGCCTCACATTGGATGGTAATTATATGTTGTTTGACTTTGCTTATAAGTTTAACGGTGGACTAATGGACTCCGTCAGGCTTATTCTCCACCTGTCTAATGCGAGAAGGTTCATTAATCCTTTTGCAGATTTTATCGCCAAACAGCCGGACAGCAATTTCTTTGTACCAGATGGTTTGGAAACGTCTTTTATCCCAAGCAGAGCTGTTCAGTTTACCCATATAGATGCTGCCAACAGATCGGGCAACCATGCGGAAATGGACTTCTATCATTTGTCCGTTGCTGCCCTGAATCGACGCGAAAAAAATGTAGTCGAAGAGGATATGCAAGGAATTCCGATTGCCCGAATTGGTATGCCCGGCGAGATGGTTACGTCCGTCCTATCTCAATTTGTAGAACTCGTATCCGACTGATAATGATTCCATTAATCATAGACATTGACTTTGAGAATAGCAAACAGCAATCCGGCTTGCTTCCATTAGATCCGGCCGCGCACTACGCCCCTGTTGTGGAGAAAGCTATCGAGTTTGGAGAATTACTTTATCTCAGTGATAGTGATAGACCGGTCATAGCTAGTGATGACCTAGAGGGGCGTATAGCTAGAAACCAGCCAATCGAGACATGCTCAAAAATTGAGCTTGGATACCCTTCACCGGAACTCAAGTGGACAAAGAAATTAGAATCAGAATTTGATGGACTCGCTGTAAAATACGCTCTGGATGAAATCTCTCCAGAAGAAGAAGTGAGATTGTCCGAATTAATCAAGGCCAAGAGAACGCTCGCCCAAAAAGAACGTACTGCTGCTGAAGTTGTACATGAAATCCTGCGAAAAAGAGATGAGCGAGAATTAGTTACGCAAATCAACGGTTTCCTTCAAAGATACGCTACTCATGGCTGATGAACCGGCTCGATTATCAAAAAGGAAGTACATCCGGCATAAACAATTCCGAAAAACTACTTACCCCAAAGCGAAAAAATACTTAATTGAAGACATCGGAGCACGATGTGCATACTCGATGTTGCATGAAAATCAGATGGGCGGAGAAACCTGCTTAGAGGTTGAACATTTTGATCCGCGTAGAAAAAAAGATAAAATTCAAAGGTATTCGAACCTCTTGTTATCCTGCCGGCACTGCAATTTGAAAAAATCAACTAAGTGGCCGACGGAAGAACAATACCGGAAAGGGATTTATTTTATAGATCCAACAATTGAATTGGATTACGGTAAACATATCTTCGAAGATCCTGAGACGCATGAAGTTTTTGGTGTTACCCCGGCAGGAAAGTGGCAGATTCTTCAAATGGACTTAAATGCAGGTTTTTTGGTTCGGAAGCGGAAAGAGCGCGCAGAATGGAACAAGATTAAATCAGGCCAAGCGGGTGTGATGTTTGAGTGTAAGCTTGGGCAAGAAAATGAAGCCCGAAATTCCCTTTCTAGGTATGAAGATTTTAGGCAGTACGACATTCCCGAAATTCCTCTTAAAAAGAATCCTAAACGTAACGGAATAATTAAAGCATAATAAGCTGCGCGACCGCTTGGGCGGGCAAGTCCCCGTCACGGGCCTCGATTTCTGCGAGCCCATGCTGGAGCAGGCCCGAACTAAACGCGGCCAGAAAGCCAGCTACGCCGACATCGCATTCGACTTCGGCGACTGCATGGACCTGCCCCTGCCCGATGCCTCTGTCGACGCCGTGACTATCTCTTTCGGCGTGCGTAATTTTGAAGACCGCCAGCGCGGGCTCAAAGAAATCCTCCGCGTCCTGCGTCCCGGCGGCCGCCTCTTCGTCCTCGAGTTTTCACAGCCGGACCGCTGGTTTCGCCCCTTTTATTACCTCTACCTGAAGTACATTCTGCCCTGGGTGGCCGCCTTAGCCACCGGCGACAAGAGCGCCTACGATTACCTGGCCGGCACGATTGAGAACTTCCCCACCAAGGATGCCCTGGCCGATCAACTCAAGCAAGCCGGTTACGCCACCGTCCAGGCCACCGGATTGACCTGCTCCATCGTGGCCATCCATCAAGCCGAAAAAGCCGGCTAAAGCACCAGGCAGCAATGGTTCTTCGGCTCCTTTACCTGCATTTTTGATAGAAAGAGGCTTGATGTTTCTGAGTCTCTAAACCTTAGTTCGTGACCATGAACCTGAATGATGCCGTGGCCCAAATCCAACGATCCTGCTCGAAGATGCAGCGCTTGTACGGGCGCACCGTCTTTGATGAGTTTGCGATCATTGGAATTGAGCGCAGTCAGCTGAAATCCCTGTATTACGAAGGGCCACGAGAAGCTGTCTTTATGGCTAGCTTTGCCGACGACTCGCTAGCCCTCCGAAAAGAATTAAGGGACGGTGGTCGACAAGAAGCCGGTGCCTTCAATTTTACCCGCGAAGCTGAGGGCTCAGGTATCGATGCCTATATTTGCCTGGGCCAGGACTTATATCTCTTCTGTAACCATACCGAAAAATCAATGAAGGATATATCCGAAGATCCCGCCTGGTTGGATACACAAGGATGCTTTTTGAATTTGGCCCAGGCGTTCGCAGTCGACCCGCTGGAGATCTAGCGCCGCTACACCAGTTGCCAATAAAGGCTGACACCATACAGGCCCAGCAAAGCCAGTGCGATTAATTTTGGCAGTCCCTTGAAGACTATCGTCGTGAAAAGATGGACGGCAGCAACCGCAGCCAGAAAGAGTAGACCCTGCTGAAAGATTTCGGATACCGGAATTTCCCGAAAGATCGCAAAGAGCCCGATTGCGAGCGGGATGCAAATATGCCCGTCGCCGACCTGCGAGCTGTAAACAACTTCCCCCCGCCCCCTCGCGGCGTAGTAAAAGGCCAGGATCGCATTCGGTAGCACCATCAACCAGCCGGTGAGTAGACCGAGTCTGGCGGGCGAAACGAAGCTATGCTCGCTCTCGAGAATACGCGCCACAATTCCGTCGACGGAGAGCAGGGTGATGAAACTCGCCGCCAGAATAATCGCCAGGTCGATTAGAATCGCCGGGTGCCAAGCCTGGCCAGTTCGTGTGTTTTCTTTGAGCACCTCGTAAACATGGAAGCACTGCCAGAAGACGAAAAGTGCGACCAGCACACAGCCATCGAAGCGATCAATCGAGCCATCCTGACCGAGCGCCCACACGACGAGACAGAAAAAGATCATCGCCAGCAGGGTGAGCGCCAGTGAAAGCCGATGGAGCGTCGCCACTCGCACGGCTTTTTTGCTCCGCGATGGAGCCCCCAGACGAAGCCCCCAAATCAACGCGGGCACAGTCAGCAAAAAGCACAGATTGGTGAAATTATTAGTCCACGCATTGATCGCAATTTCCTCCGGCGGACCCGCCTGCTTAATCAGGACGAAGACAAAGATCAGATTCCCGAGCCCGGAGAAATAAGGCATGAAGAGTGTCCCCAGGACAGTGCCCTCCACTCCGCGCTTTGACAAACATTCGAGGCGCCAAATGATTAAGAGCGAACTCAATAAAAATAAGTTCACCCAAACAGGCGAGGCCCAAGCCCCCGCCCAAACTTCAATTTGTGCCTGCAGCTGCTCCAAGCCAGAGGACGGTGAAACTTTTGATCATTGGAGCAACGCATTTTTTGTATCGCTCGCCAAAAATTACCGGAAAATGTGACTCTAGCCGCCGCAGGCCTGCCCCGCCTGCGGATCGACAAGCCCCCCGCCCACTTCAAGACTCGCATTATCGTGTCGAATAACTATGCCTATATTATATGATACTACTCCCCGAAAAACTCCACGCCTATAGACATCAAATGGAAGCGGCCCTCGTTGCGGGAGAGGTGGACAAAGCTGTATCCGCAGCCGTCCACCTCTCCGTCGGCCGTTGCGCCACCATACTCGGTAATGCTCCACGAGAGAGCATCATCCCCTGCCTGCAAAAAATGCCGGTCGCCCGCGCCGGGGAAATCCTCGGACGACTGCCACGCCTGCTCTCAGCAGAATTACTCTCCGACGTGAGTGAAGAGGTCGCGCTGCACCTGCTCCAGGAAGTGCCCGTCGACCGGGTCGCCGATATCTGCCCTCACCTCGATAAGGCACGCCGCGAACGCTTTCTCGCCCATCTGAGTGAGGACACTCGCCAGGAAGTTGAACGGCTCGAAGCCTACCCACCCGAAGTGGCGGGTGCCATTATGACGACGGACTTCTTCGCAGTCAACATAGGGGCAAGCGTCGGCGACACCCTGGCGGCCATTGAGAGCCTCCCGGTGCATCACGAGCAGCGTTCCGATATCTACGTCATCGACGACCAGAGCCATCCCGTCGGCATCGTTACCCTGCGTGAGCTGTTGCCCTACCCGGTAGAGACCAGCATCAGCTCAGTCATGTCACGCAAACTGGCAGTGGTGCCAGACCAACACCCGGTCAAAGATGCCGCCCGCATGGTCCTCAACCGTCGCCACCTCTCCATCCCCGTAGTCGCCTCCGACGGCGTCATGATCGGTATTATCACTATAGACGACGCCGCCCGCGTGCTCAATCGCGGAATCGCCGATCACTTTTCCGCCCTGGCTGCTGTTTCCAAAGAAGAAAGCTTCTTCACCCCCCCCATGGGCTCTGTCCGGATGCGCCTGCCCTGGATGTCACTAAACATTTTTCTGAACCTCGGGGCCGTGTTTATTATCTCAGGCTTTGAAGATACCATCGCTCAGGTCGCCCTACTCGCCGCCTTTCTGCCCATGATCACCGATATGGGCGGAAATGTCGGCATTCAAGCACTGTCGGTCTCGATTCGCAGCATCGCCCTGGGCGAGGCCCGCCTGAGTGACTTTTGGCGAGCGACCCGCAAAGAAATCTCAATCGGTCTGGTCAACGGTGCCTGCCTCGGGCTACTCTTTGCTGTCGTCGCCTATGTCCTCGAAGCCAACATCTGGCTGGGCGTCATCGCCGGCATCGCCCTGGGATGCAATGTCTTTCTTGCCGGTGTCGTTGGCGGCGTCTTGCCCTTCCTGATCAAACGCCTAGGCAAAGATCCAGCCATGATGACCGGTCCCTTCCTCACCACCATCACCGATATCACCGGTGTCACTATCTACCTCGGACTGAGCACCCTCTTTCTCACCAATATCATCGCTGGCTAGCTGAATAACTGGAAATTAAAAAAAAAATGCAGAAAACGTAAAAAACCTTTAAAACAGCGCTTGACTTAATCTTAGTATAAGCCTGTATGCAAGCATCCATAAGTGTCTGTATAAGCCAATAAATCTGAAATCAACTCAACGAACCGCTCTCACTCAGTCTCAATTTTAAAAGTATGAACCGTAAATCAAAACTACTTGCTCTCGGCTCCTTGTGTGCCCTCCTCAGCCCAGGCTTT
>REBV01000264.1 GCA_007692545.1 Puniceicoccaceae bacterium | reverse complement strand
AGACAGTGGTGCGCGAGCAAGAAGGACTGGACAAAGCAGAGTGGATGCTGCTGGTGGAAGCTTTCTACGAAGGATTCCACTGGGGCCTTGTAGCCAATGAGGGGCTACAAGGGTCGTGGCTGCCCTAGTTTTTGGATAAGATCAAATGGGCGAACTTGGGGCAGCTGAGTAAATCAACTTTTTTACCCCGCACTTTTAATTGCAATGTCCTTAGTGTGACTTTTACGCGTCGACGACGTCCATGCTAGTCGCCAGGTCCGTCTGTGCCTGGGAGTGAGGGTCCGATTGGGCCTGCTCCAGTTTGCTCCGGTAGCGCTGGAGTTGCTTGGCCGTGAGGGTGGCGATATTACAAATCGGCTCGCCGGGCTTGACCGCCGGCATGGTCGCCATGCCGAGAATGATCCCGTTG
The DNA here is from genome assembly GCA_007692545.1 of Puniceicoccaceae bacterium. Taxonomy (GTDB): domain Bacteria; phylum Verrucomicrobiota; class Verrucomicrobiia; order Opitutales; family Coraliomargaritaceae; genus Thalassobacterium. Next base: position 24,108 of record REBV01000264.1, on the reverse strand, counting down.
TTGGGCGAATTCAGCGTGTTTTGCTCCACCCCCATGATGCTGTAATTGGTGACAATCGGCTGGCCTGCTTCCACAAAGTCGCCAGGGCTGACGTGGAACTTAAGGATTCCGCCGACCGTGGCGCGCACCCAAGCGGTCTTACGCACTTTGGCCAGAAAGGGAGGCTTCAATTGTGCGTCTGTGATCATGCCCAGGTTGGACAACACATTGCGGATGCCCCGCGTGCCGATTTGCAGCACGCTCGGCTCCACCTTCCACGGTTCACCCGCCTCCAGAATAATCGTCGGGCAGCCCCGCTTGGTCGCTTCACGACGGAAGGAGCCCAGCGGCCCCTTGCCATCGACTACCATGACGCAGCCAAATGCCTCCGCCAGTCGCCGGGCATGTGGATTGGTTAAGTCAGCCCGAATATTGGGAAAATTCGTCCGTTGAAAGGCCGCCGTGTGCAGGTCGATCCCATAGTCACACTTATCGACCAGTTCATGCATCAGGGTGTAAGCGATCCGACTGGCCAGGCTGCCACTCTTGGTCCCGGGAAAGGAGCGATTCAAATCGCGGCGGTCCGGCAGGTAGCGCTCGTGGGATTCGAAACCAAAGACATTGACCACCGGTGCCAGGATAAGCGTGCCACTCTTTAGGTCGATCAAATCGCCGAAGAGAAAGTCATGGATGATCCCGGTGCCGTTGACCTCATCTCCATGAATCGCGGCCGTGATAAAAACAATCGGCCCTGGCTTTTTGGCCCGAATCACCCGCAGGGGCACGTGCACCTTTTCTCCGGTATAGGTCTCGGATATAACCAGGCGCACATCCCTGGATTGCCCGACCGGGATACGTTGCCCGGCGATACTAAATGGTGGTGTGCGTGCCATGACGGTAAGATTTTCTGTTTATTATGTAAAAAACGTGGCGTGCCCGCTCGCCGGGCGCCTGTAGGTAAAACTGGCTGTCGCTATTCCAGCGGGCGTCCGGCGAGCGGACACGCCACGGAAGCGACGCAACAATAAAAAAGCACTCACGAGCCGCCGTCCTCCAATTGCATTTTTTTCAAGCGACGCCGCTTCTTCTTAACCAGCCGCTCGGGCAAGTAGGTGCTGAGCGCTATTTGACTGCCGTAGCAGAGGAGACTGTCTCCCTCCAGAATCTCACGATCCTTACGTGGATTGGCGATATGTTCACCACCGCGGGTCAGGCGAAGCACGACTATATCACGATCCCGCAGACCGCTCGACTGAATGGTCGCACCGATAATCGGCGCACCGGGGGCGATATTAAATTCGGTCACGGTATACCCCTTGGTCAGGGAGAGCCGCTCACGCACATTGAAGTTGCCAAACTTGAGCTGCTCTTCGGTAAACTGTATGATCTCACCGGCGATATCCAGCCCGGTCGCTCCTTCGATGCCCTCCAGACCCGGCGATGAATTCACCTCCATAATGACGGGCCCATCTTTACCCTCCAGCATGTCGACGCCAGCGACTTTTAAATTGAGGATCTGCGCGGCCCGCACCGCGGTGCGCTCGTAAGCTTCATCCAGTTTAACGACCTCCGTCTTACCGCCCCGGTGCACATTACTGCGAAACTCCTGCCCCACCGCTGTGCGGCGCATCGCCGCCACCACCCGGTCGCCCACGACGAAGGCGCGAATATCACGGCCCTTCGATTCCGAGACGAATTTTTGCACCAGCACATTTTGCCGCACACTCGAAAGCGTTTCAATAATAGCCTCCGCCACTTTATTCGATTCCGCTAGAATGACCCCGACGCCCTGGGTGCCCGAGAGCAGCTTGATAATGACCGGCGCACCGCCCATTTCCTGAATCGCCTGCAAAATATCGTTCTGGTTGCGGACAAAGGCCGTTTCCGCGATACCAATGTCGTGCCGACTGAGCGCCTGCATGGAAGAGAGTTTGTCGCGCGAGGCCAGGATAGATTCCGCCGTATTCAAACAGTAAGTGCCCATCTGCTCAAACTGCCGCACCACAGCCGAACCATAAAATGTAATTGAATTTCCAATACGAGGGATCATCGCATCGTAGTGTACCACCGGTTTACCCCCGTAGGTTACGTCCGGCTCACCCTTGCGCAGATACAGGCCAAATTTGAGCGTATCAAAAACGCGGACTTTATGCCCGCCCTTGATGGCCGCTTCACGCAAGCGCCGTGTACTGTAGAGTTTGCTGCCACGTGAGAGAATGCCGATTTTCATAAATTGTCTTCAGAGAAAGATGTCTCGCTCTCGATCATACGAGCTTGCTGACGAGGACGGCTGACATGTTTGAGCGAAGAGTCCACCAGAAAGTCGCCCGCCAGTGCTTTTCGCCCGAGTAAAAGGCGGCAGACCATACTGGCCCGACAAACCAGGCTGAACTCGACTTCTTTCGCCCGACCATGGATGACCACCTGAGTCCGCACAAAATAGCGCTCGTGCTCCTGCCCGTTACTGGAGCGCACATGCCGCTGGTGGTCGATAGCAGCCACCACGGTTCGGGTGCGTGAGCGGTCTTTCCGGTCGAGCACAATTTCAAACTGCACCCGCTGGCCCGGGAGTTCGACGATGTTTTTCACGTCGAGCGCCGAGCGGCCCGCCCCGGTATCACTCTTGGCGAGAATGGACTCGATCCCCCACTCCGGCAGATCCACGGTCTCTTTCCAGCCGATAACTTCAAGTTTTTTGGATTTCATGGAAACTGGATTTTGATGGTGCGAAGCGGGCAAAAACTCGATTCGACGGGGGTGGGCGGCAGAGCAGACGCAGGGGTGGGCGGCAGAGCCAACCCACCTACGACCGTACGACCTAGCGATGAGGTGGGCGGCAGAGCCAACCCACCTACTTGTGATTTACCAGATGCCACGCTCGCCTTTTTTGAAGGACTTGGCCACGGCGACCAATAGCTGAACGGTGTGCTCGATATCTTCGAGGTCGACCATTTCACTCGGGGTGTGCATGTAGCGCAGCGGGATCGAGAGTAGCCCCGTCGCGATGCCGGATTGCGCGACCTGGATGGCCCGCGCATCGGTGCCGGTCGGGCGTGGGTCGGCCTCGATTTGGTAGGGGATCTTGTTCTTCTCGGCCGCACGTATGATATGCTCAAAAATGATCGGGTTGATATTGGGGCCGCGGCAAACAATCGGCCCCCCGCCCTGTTTAAAACTGCCGTATTTGCGATGATCGCAGTCGGGCGAATCCGTCGCATGCCCCACGTCCACCGCGATAGCGAAATCAGGGTTCTCCGAATAAGCGGCAGTCATCGCACCCCGCGTGCCGATTTCTTCCTGGGTGGTCGCGGCAGCCGTGACCCGGGCCGCGAGCTTCTCTTTGCTCAAACGGCGCACCGCTTCCAGCACCGCATAGGCCCCGGCTTTATCGTCGAAGGCACGCGCCACCCCGACGCTACCACGAATCAACTCAAAGCTCTGATCATAAACCGCCGTGTCACCGATACCGACGACCTTTTCGGCCTCTTCTTTGGTTTTCACCCCGATATCGATCCAAATTTCGTGGGTCTCCGGCACCTTTTTACGATCTTCCGGGCTCATCAGGTGAATCGCCCGCTTGCCGGTGACGCCTTTGACGATCCCGTTCTTGGTCAAAATAGACACCCGCCGACCGGAAATCATGCTTTTGTCATGCCCGCCTAACGTATCAAAATAGAGAAAGCCCTGATCATTAATGTAAGTGATGATCAGCCCCAACTCGTCGATATGCCCGGCGAAGAGCAGCTTGGGGTCGCCCTCCGGATTCACCGTGGCAAAACGGTTACCCATGGTATCCCGACGATAGGCGTCGACCTGCCCCTCGACATATTGATCCACCACCGCCTGTGCTTCATACTCGGCCCCCGTGGGCGAGCGCGCATTCAGCAAGTCCACCAGAAATTGGGGCACTACGTAGGCTTTATTTTTCTTGGGAGCGGATTTTTTGGCAGTTTTCTTTTTAGGCATAGGACGAGTCTTACCTAAAGCGCGGAGGAAGCAAAGTCATTTACTGATAAAAAAGAGCGAGCCCGAATGGCTAACTTAAGGCTGTTCAGGGCTCTTACTGGGAACGGCTGCTTTAGCTGCCGACGAGTAACAAGTTATTGGTATTTATATCCTAACGATCTTTAAAGGGCAGCTAAAGCAGCCCATCCCAGTTAGCTCAATCCTGTCTATTTTCCCTTAAATTAGAGCTTTCTTAATCCTGCTCCTACTCCTAATCCTAATCTCTTTTTCAAATTCCCAGTCAACTCGATAACAAAGCCTTGAGATTACGATTAAGAGTAGGATTAAGATTATGATTGAGATTAAGCTGTATGCAGCTTTGCCGCTGAGCTGGATAGCTGCCACGCACTCTTAACCACCTCGAGCCCGTAAAGTCCGATTTGCGAAAAGTCTTGAAGCACTGCCGCGTGGACACACATTACATCGTTTTTTGCAAATCTTATGAAAACACTCAAATTCGCAGTTCTCCCCGGTGATGGCATCGGGCCTGAAGTCATGGAAGTCGCGCTCGACGTGCTCAAGGCAGCCGGCCAAAAATTCGGCTTTGAGCTCGATTACGAGACGGCCGACATCGGCGGGATCGCCATTGATAACCACGGAGTGGCCTTTCCCGAGAGCACCCAGCGTATCTGCGAAAACTCCGAGGCCATTCTGTTCGGCTCGGTCGGGGGCCCCAAGTGGGAATCCCTCCCCCCCAAGGAGCAGCCTGAGCGCGCTGCCCTCCTGCCCATCCGCCAGGCTTTCTCGCTCTACGCCAATGTGCGCCCCGGCCTCCTCTATCCCCAGCTGACTGATGCCTCGCCACTCAAGCAAGAGCGTATCCCCAACGGGATTGATATTGTCTGTATCCGCGAGCTCACCGGCGGTATCTACTTCGGCCAGCCCAAGGCCACCACCACCCTGGAAAATGGCGAAGAACAAGCGATTGATACCATGGTTTACAAGACCAGTGAGATCGAGCGCATCGCGCAGGTCGCCATCGACACCGCCCGGGCCCGCGGCCACCGCGTCTGCTCGGTCGATAAGGCCAACGTGCTGGAAACCTCCGTGCTCTGGCGCAAGGTCGTCACCCAATACTTCGCTAAGCACGCGCCGGAAATCGAGCTCAGCCACATGTATGTCGATAATGCCGCCATGCAACTGGCCCGCGACCCGAATCAATTCGACGTGCTCTTTACCGAAAACATGTTTGGCGACATCCTATCCGACGAGATGGGCGTGATCTGCGGCTCCCTCGGCATGCTGGCCTCGGCCAGCCTCGGGGCGGAAAAGAACAGTCTCGGCTTCCCCTTCGGTCTCTACGAGCCCTCCGGTGGCACCGCCCCCGACATTGCCGGGAAAGGCATCGCCAATCCCTGTGCCCAAATCCTGAGTGGCGCGCTGATGCTCCGCTACAGCTTCGGCCAACTCGAAGCCGCTGCCGCCATCGAGGCGGCGGTGGAACAGGCCGTGACCAGTGGCACCCGCACCGGTGATATCGCCTTTGGCCTGGAGCCCGTCGACACCAAATCGATGGGTACGGCAGTGCTCAGCCATCTTTAGCTTGCACGGACGTTTAAACCAATCAGCCTCTCGCCAATTTTATGCCAAAACGCACTGATATTAAGAAAATTCTCATCGTAGGTTCCGGCCCCATCGTCATCGGTCAGGCCTGCGAATTTGATTATTCCGGCACCCAGGCCTGCAAGGCGCTGCGCGAGGAAGGCTATCAAGTGGTCCTGGTCAACAGCAATCCGGCCACCATTATGACGGACCCGGAGTTTGCCGACGTCACCTACATTGAGCCACTGACGGTGGACGCCTTGGAGAAAATCATCGCCAAGGAGCGCCCGGACGCCCTGCTGCCCACTTTGGGCGGGCAGACCGGGCTCAACTTGTCGATGGACTTAAATGCGGCTGGCATTTTGGACAAATACGGCGTGCAAATGATCGGTGCCAACCCCGCCGCCATTGAAAAGGGCGAAGCCCGCGAAGTCTTCAAGCAGGCCATGCTGAAGATCGGTCTGGATGTGGCCCGCTCCGCTACGGTCAATAATCTGGCCGACGCACTCAAGGCGGCCGACGAATTGATCGGCGATTTCCCCATCATCATTCGCCCCAGTTACACCCTGGGTGGCTCTGGCGGTGGCATCGCTTACAACCGCGAAGAGTACGAGCAAATGGTGCAAAACGGCCTCGATATTTCCCCCACCCATGAGGTCCTGGTGGAAGAGTGCCTGCTCGGCTGGAAGGAATACGAGATGGAGGTCATGCGCGACCACAAGGACCAATGCGTGGTCATCTGCTCCATCGAAAACTTCGACCCGATGGGCGTGCACACGGGCGACTCGATCACCGTCGCACCGGCCATGACGCTGACCGACAAAGAATATCAGCTCATGCGCGACGCCTCGTTTGCCTGCATTCGTGAGGTGGGCGTCGAGACCGGCGGCTCCAACATCCAGTTTTCCGTCAATCCGGCCAACGGGCGTATGGTCGTGATCGAGATGAACCCCCGCGTATCCCGCAGCTCTGCCCTCGCCTCCAAAGCGACCGGCTTCCCCATCGCCAAGATCGCCGCCAAGCTGGCTATCGGCTACAGCCTGGATGAGTTGCAAAACGACATCACCCGCGAGACCCCGGCCAGTTTCGAGCCCACCATCGACTACGTGGTGACAAAGATCCCCCGCTTCACCTTCGAAAAATTCATCGGTGCCGACACCACTCTGACCTCGGCCATGAAATCAGTCGGCGAGGCCATGGCCATCGGGCGCACCTTCAAAGAGTCCTTCCAAAAAGCGCTGCGCTCGCTTGAAATTGGAGCCAAGGGCTTTGTCGGCCCACCCAAGTTTGCCGAAAAAATCACCGACCTGCAGGCCATTCGCCAGGGCATCGCCATCCCCACCGCTGAGCGCGTGTTTTGGCTGCGCCATGCTTTCCTGAACGATATGAGCGATGCGGAGATCCACGAAATCTCAAAAATCGACCCCTGGTTCATCGATCAACTCCGACAGATCGTCGAGATCGAGCTGGAGATCCAGCGCAGTCTGCTGCCCGCGATCGAGGAGCCGCTCATGCGCACCGCCAAAGAAGCCGGCTTCAGCGACGCACTGCTGGCCGAGCTCACCGGATCGGACCGGCAGTCCGTGCGCAAGCATCGTAAAAGCCTGGGCGTGCTGACCAACTACCGGCTGGTCGACACCTGCGCCGCCGAGTTTGAGGCGCTCACCCCCTACTACTATTCCTCCTACGGATCCGAAAACGAAATCTCGGTCTCGGACAAAAAGAAGATCATGATCCTCGGCGGCGGCCCCAACCGTATCGGCCAGGGCATCGAGTTCGACTACTGCTGCGTGCATGCCTCCTTCGCCCTGCGCGAGGCCGGCTACGAGACCATCATGGTCAACTCCAACCCCGAGACCGTGTCGACCGACTACGACACCTCGGACAAGCTTTTCTTCGAACCACTCACCCTCGAAGATGTGCTGGAAATTTACTACCAGTCCAAATGCGACGGCGTGATCGTCCAGTTTGGCGGACAGACGCCCCTCAACCTCGCCAGCGAACTCCAAGCGCACGGCGTCAATATCATCGGGACCTCCCCCGCCATGATTGACGCGGCAGAAGACCGCGACCAGTTCCGTGCCATTCTGGGCCGCGTCGGTCTCAAGCAGCCGGATAACCGCATCGCCCATTCCCTGGAGCAGGCCTACGAACTGGCCGGTGAGATCGGCTTCCCCATCCTCTTGCGTCCCTCCTTCGTGCTGGGTGGGCGCGGGATGTTCATCGTTTACGATATCGAGGAGATGAAAAAGATCGTCCGCGAAGTCTTCGACGTAGCCCCCGGCACGCCCGTCCTGCTGGATAAGTTCCTGGAGGACGCTTACGAACTCGACGTCGACTGTATCTCCGACGGTGAGACCACCGTGATCGGCGGCATGTTACAACACGTCGAATTCGCTGGGGTGCACTCCGGTGATGCCACCATGGTCATGCCCCCCCACACCCTCTCGCCAGCCATGTTGGACAAGGTGCGCACTGCCAGCTACGCCCTGGCCAAGGAGCTCAAAGTGGTCGGCCTGATGAATGTGCAGTATGCCATCAAAGACGACGAACTCTACATCATCGAAGTCAACCCACGCGCCTCGCGCACCATCCCCTTCGTCTCCAAAGCCATCGGCGTGCCGCTGGCCAAGCTGGCCGCCCGCATCATGGCAGGTGAGAAGCTCAAAGACCTCGGCTTCACCGCAGAAATCATCCCGCCCTACTGGGCGGTCAAAGAATCCGTTTTCCCCTTCAATCGCTTCCCCGGCGCATCCATCATGCTCAGCCCCGAGATGCGCTCCACCGGCGAAGTCATGGGCCTGGATAAAGACCTCGGCGTAGCCTTTGCCAAATCACAGATGGCCGCCAAGCCCGGACTCCCGGACTCCGGAGATGTATTTATCAGCGTGAAAGACAGCGATAAAGAGCGAGCCATCGGCATTGCCCAGGGCCTGCATGAGCTCGGCTTCGGCATCCTTGGCACCGCCGGTACCGGCAAGATCTTTAAAGAAAATGGCATCCCGGTGAAAAACGTCTGCCGCCTGAGCGAGGGGCGTCCCAATGTCATCGATTTGATCAAAAACAACAAAGTCGCGCTGATCATCAACACCCCTCAGGGCACAGTGCCCCGCCAGAACGAAAATCAAATCCGCACCCAGGCGGTGAAGTACAATATCTGCATCATGACCACCATCTCCGCCGCCTCCGCCGCCGTCGACGGCATCCGCGCACTCCGCAAAAAAGGCTATGAAGTGCGCTCCATCCAAAGCTACAGCCAGGAAGCTAATCCGAAGTAGGCTACTTTGGGCTAATCAACGGCGAAACCAAAATGATGCCACTTGGTTGTGAGCGAGCTCGTGTTCCAGGGCGCTGGCTGGCCAGCCAAAAGGGGCTGCACTGCTGAAAGCCTTGGGCAGGTGTTGCAGATCTATGCCCCGAAACCGCCTTCACGGGTGCGTATTCAGAGTGAGCTTTCCCGCTATAAGAAGGAATGCCGTGAATTCGACGAATTGGCGATAGATCTCGGCCCGGAGCAGGCCGATGGCTCATAATCGATCCATTGCCATCTGACTCATGCGCCCAAAGAGGTGCTCTCAGCGCGCCCGTATCCGGCTCCAGAGTTTGTTGATGCCCTTTGAACACTGACTGCTGATCTACTGACTCTGCTTGATAGCACTATCAACCAGCGCAGCGAAAGAGCTGGCCTTCAGCGCGGCACCGCCGATGAGTCCACCGTCGATGTTTTTCTGGGCCAACAGGTCGTCGGCATTTTCGGGTTTCATGGAGCCACCGTAAAGAATACGCACCTTCTCCGCCGCGTCTTCGCCGATCAGTCCAGCCAGCAGGCAGCGGATCTCGGCGTGGACTTCTTCGGCCATTTCGGGAGTGGCCGTCTTGCCTGTGCCGATCGCCCAGACCGGCTCGTAAGCAATGACCAAAGTATCTGCTGATTCGGCGGTAACCCCTACCAGAGCACCTTCCAATTGCGTTTTAATGACCTCATTGACCCGGCCTGCTTCGCGCTCTTCCAGCGTTTCGCCAATACAAACAATCGGCTTCAGATTAGCTGAGAGCGCCGCCAGAGTCTTTTTGTTTACGATGGCGTCGGTCTCACCGAAGTATTCGCGGCGTTCGGAATGCCCCAGGATGACGAAATTACAGAAGAGATGGCGCAGCATCTCGGCCGAAATCTCCCCGGTGTAGGCACCCGAAGCTTCGAAGTGCATGTTTTGTGCACCGACTTGAACGTTGGACCCGCTGACGACTTTGGAGACAGACTCCAGGGCCGTGTATGTCGGGCAGACGCAGACAGCCACTTCGGTCTGTGATCCGACGAGGTTGACGACATCTTTAGCGAGGTCGGCCCCTTCGGCTGAATTCAAGTTCATCTTCCAGTTACCTGCGATGAGGTATTTACGTGCTGTTTGGCTCATAATAATCTTAGTTTTGTTAAAGTTGTCTAGGCTTGGTCCAGAGCTACCACACCGGGCAATTCTTTACCTTCCAGGAATTCGAGAGAGGCACCGCCTCCGGTGCTCATGAAGGTGACTTGATCGCCATAGCCGGCCATCTTAATCGCTTTGACAGAGTCCCCACCACCAATGATCGAGCAGGCATCCGACTCGGCGATGGTTTTCGCCACTGCGAAAGTACCTTTGTTGCAGGCCTCGATCTCAAAGATACCCATGGGCCCGTTCCAAAGAACAGTCTTGGCATGCTTCACTTCATTGCTGAAGAGCTCGATACTCTTCGGGCCGATATCGACGCCTTCCCAGCCGTCTTCGATATTTCCTTCGAAGTAGCGGCTCTCGCCCACCGTCCCGGCACCGAAGTCAAGATCCTTGACCGCAAGATTGTCGACCGGCAGCAGGAATTTGACGCCCTTTTCCTTGGCTTTGGCCAAAGCGGACTTCGCCGTATCGATGAAATCAGGCTCGGCCAGCGATTCGCCGATCTGACGGCCTTCCGCTAAAGCAAAGGTGTAGGCCATGGCACCACCGATGATAATAGTATCGGCCTTTTCCAGCAAGGCATCGATCACCTTAATCTTATCAGAGACCTTGGCACCGCCGAGAATAACCGTGAGCGGGCGCTCGGGTTGGCTGGTTTTATCTCCCAGGTAAGCGAGCTCTTTCTCGATCAGGAGCCCACAGACACAAGGTGAGAGATGTGCGGCCACGCCAGCCGTCGAGGCATGTGCGCGGTGCGCGGTACCGAAAGCATCGTTGACAAAGGCATCCGCCAACTTGGCCAGTGCAGCGGCAAATTCGGGGTCGTTCTTTTCTTCACCGGCATAGAAACGGACATTTTCCAGGAGGAGCACATCACCCTCGCCCATCTGGGCCACTTCAGCTTCGACTTCCGAGCCGATACAGTCCTCGACAAAAGTAACCGGCTGGCCCAGCTGCCGGGCCAGCTCTTCCGCCACCGGAGCGAGCGAAAATTCGGCATTTTTCTCGCCCTTGGGCCGACCCAGGTGCGAGGCCAGAATGACCTTGGCCCCCTGCTCGATCAACAGCCGAATGGTCGGCAAGGCAGCGACGATGCGGGAGTCGTCGCTGATCACGCCGCCTTTTAGTGGCACATTGAAATCACAGCGCACGAAGGCACGTTTGCCGGATAGATTGACGTCTTTGATGGTTTTTGTAGCCATATTAAAACCGCGCTTTGCGCGGAGTGAAAGTGAAAGTGAAAGTGAAAGTGAAAGTGAGGACCCGCTACGGCCATAGGCTCAATTGACGGAGCCATTCAGCGCATGTTATTATAAAAAAGGCCGCCGCGATCCAGGTATTCTCTGATGGAACACGGTCGCGGCGGCCGGAAAATCAGTCGTTAACCGAGATCCGGATTAGAGGAACTTGGATACCTTTTGAACCAGCTCGACGACACGATTGGAATAACCCCACTCGTTGTCATACCATGAAACAAGCTTGAAGAACTTGTCGTTCAGGCCTATGCCGCTGCCTGCGTCGAAAATCGAGCTCAATTCATCGTGAATGAAATCGGAAGAAACTACTTCGTCCTCAGTGTAACCGAGAATGCCCTTGAGCGAACCCTCGGAGGCTTCTTTCATCTTCTGGCAAATTTCCTCGTAAGAGGTGCTCTTCTCAGTCTTCACGGTCAAGTCAACCACGGAGACAGTCGGGGTCGGCACGCGGAATGACATCCCGGTAAGCTTGCCTTGTACCTCGGGGAGAACGAGGCCGACTGCCTTGGCAGCACCTGTGGTCGAAGGGATGATATTGAGCGCAGCTGTGCGGCCCCCCTTCATATCCTTGGGTGAAGGGCCATCGACAGTCTTTTGCGTAGCTGTATAGGAGTGCACCGTCGTCATGAGGCCTTCAGCAATGCCGAAATTCTCAAGGATGACCTTAGTCATGGGAGCCAGACAGTTCGTCGTGCAGGATGCGTTGGAAATCAGATTGTGCTCGGCAGTGAGCGTGTCGCAGTTGACCCCGAGCACCACCGTCTTAACGCCGTCTCCCTTACCAGGAGCCGAGATGATGACCTTCTTCGCGCCAGCTTCGATATGACCCTGGGCTTTGGAGTCTTCGACAAAGAGACCCGTGCACTCGATCACGATGTCCACACCCAACTCCTTCCAGGGCAGCGCCGCTGGACCTTCGCGCACAGCGAGTGTCTTAATCTCGTGGCCATTGACGACCAGTGTATCACCATTTTTGGCTTCGACAGTGCCCTTGAAGCGGCCCTGTGTGGTGTCATACTTAAGCAAATAAGCAAGATTCTCCGCAGGTACGAGATCGTTGATCGCAACTACCTCTATTTCGGAGCCGAGAAGACCCTTCTCGACTAAAGAGCGAAAGACCAGGCGACCAATACGTCCGAATCCGTTGATTCCAATTTTTGTAGGCATATTATGTATGTTTTGTTTTCAGTTTGATACGAAATTAGCGAAACGAGGACAACTAGCCAGAGCGATGAACTTGGCAAGTGTTAAAGCCGAAGATCGAAGAAAAGTCATCGGTAGTCAACTATAGACCACCCGATCTTCTGATCTAGAACTTTAGCCGGCCATTGGTGAAGCCACATGCTGGACAATCCTGCTCTTCACTGCCCGAAGGCCCCGTGTAAATTTGGCCACATTTGATGCAGTGGTAAATAACTTTGCGACCCCGGCTTGCACTTAAACGCCTATCCCGCCAGTCATAATAGAACCAGAGGCCAAATAGCAGCATGAAGCCCCCTCCAAGATAGAGCAAAAAAAAGACATCTACATTCAGTCCGATCACTGCTTGGAGCACTTAAAAACCCTTGATATTAAAAAGCCCCGTGACACTGGCATTGTTATGTATACGCCGGATACCTTCACCCAGTAGCTCAGCCACACTCAGTACCGTAATCGGGACATTGGGCCGAACTTCCACCGGCGTGGTGTTAGTCGTTATCAACTGATCAATCACCCCAGTCGAGAGACGCTGATAGCCCATCTCGTTCAAAACACCGTGACTGACTGCCGCCATGACACTCTTGGCCCCATTTTCTTTAAGTAGCTTAGCCGCCGCACAGAGTGTGCCGGCCGTCTCCGTCATATCATCGACCAACAATATGTCGCGCCCGGCGACTTCGCCGACAAGTGAAACGGCTTCGACCGTCTCCGCACTCGTCCGACGCTTGGCGATAAAGCCTAGAGGCACGTCGAGCATCCCGGCGTAAGCCGATGCCATCTTCATCCCCCCGACATCCGGGGAAAAGAGCGTCAGATTCGTGGTATCGATATTTTTTAAATACTGAAAGAGCACGGGCGAGGCATAGAGATGATCCACCGGAATGTCGAAAAACCCCTGAATCTGCTGGGCGTGGAGGTCGACCGTGAGCACACGATCAGTCCCGGCAGAGACGAGTAGATTCGCCACCAGCTTGGAAGTGATCGGCACCCGGGGCTGATCCTTGCGGTCCTGCCGGGCATACCCATAAAAGGGAATCACGGCCGTAATACGGTTGGCCGAAGCGCGGCGGGCTGCATCGATCATGATGAATAATTCCATCAAATTCTGGTTGGCCGGATTACAGGTGGACTGGATAATAAAAACATCAGTGCCACGAATATTCTCGTTGATCCGGACAAAACTTTCGCCGTCGGGAAAACTGATCACATCGGCTTCACCGAGTGGAACATCGAGATATTTGCAGATATCCTTGGCTAATGCCGGATTGGAATTTCCGCAGAAAATTTTCAGGGCGCTCTCTATCATAATCATTGCTTGGGTGGATCGGACTTGTCCGCTGGAGACTTCATCGTTTTTTCCAGTTGATCAAACCTTTTGAAAAGATCCGGCAACTTTCGTTGTAAGACTGCCATTCGGTTAAACAACATCATGGGCATCGCCGGGTAGCCGCGCACTTTACTGCCGGGGTCGATGTCGCTGACCACCGCCGTCCCCCCGGCAACCATCGCACCGGAGCCGACTTTTAAGTGGCCGGCAATTCCGGCCTGACCGCCAACCACGACCCCGTCGCCCAGTTCGGTGCTGCCACTGATGCCAACTTGAGCGACGATCAGGCAGTGGCGCCCCACCCGCACGTTGTGCGCAATTTGTACCTGATTGTCGATCTTCGTGCCGGCTCCGATTCGGGTCGAGCCAAAGCGGGCGCGGTCAATCGTCGTATTGGCTCCAATATCGACATCGTCCTCTGTCACAACGTTGCCAACCTGCGGCACGCGCTGGTGGGCATTCTCAAAAAATTCGTAACCATAGCCATCGGAACCGATGACACAGCCGGCCAGCAAGCGGTTGCGCCGGCCGATTTGGCAATAGTCGCCCACCCACACATGAGGGGATAAATGCGATTCGTCCCCCACTGTGGCTGATCGACCAATCGATACATGGCTCTCCAAGACTGCAGCACCCACTTTTGCACCAGCTCCGATGTGGCAAAAGGCACCAATGCTGGCCTCCGGTGATACTTCCGCCCCAGCCTCAATCAACGCGCTGGGGTGAATACCAGCTGCAGGGCACGGAAAAAGTGAGGCTTCGATATCACGGCAAATCAGTGCCAGGGAATAAGACGGATTCTCCAGCTTGATAAAAAGTTGCCCGTTCGAAGGAGTCTCATCAAAGTCCTCCGGTACCAGTAAAACTGAAGCCTGTGAATCACGGACCTTGGTACGATACTTCGGGTTGCCCAAAAAAGAAAGGTCGCCCGCGCACGCGTCCTCCAGCGAGGCGATCCCCTGGATGACGCCTTCGTAAGCGCCGACTAACTCGCGGCGGCCCCCGACGATCTCTAATAAACGCTCGAGTGTGTAGTGGTGCAGCATATCTATTGAAAACGAAAAAGAAAAAACCCTGTTCTAGTTGAGAACAGGGTTTTGTAAATTGATGACCTTGTCAGTCTTATTCGGCTGCGTTTAGGATAGCAATGACAGCATCTGTGATCTCTAGAGAATCAGCGGCGAAGATCACCGAGTTTTTAGCCAAAACGATGTCTATCCCCTTGTCAGTAGCCACCATCTCGACAGCCTCCACAGCCTTTTCCTGGAGGGGTGCCAACTCCTCTTGTTGGCCGCGTTGTGCGAGCTGCTGAGCCTGCTGGCGGAACTGCTGCAACTCAGCTTGGCCTTGCTGTAGGCGTTGCTGCAACTGATTGACCTGAGCCTGGGCCTCCGCACGCGCCTCGTCGCTGGCCGCAGGATTGTTCGCCCGCGTCTCAAGCTCGCGGCCCTGAGTCACAATGTTCTGCAGATCGGCCTGCATCTTTTGCATCTCTTCTTCAACAGGAGCGACTGCGCCACGGACTTTTTCAACCGCAGCTTGGAAGGCCGTATAGTCGTTGAGCACGCGCTCCACGTCGACCACACCCATCACAGGTGTTTTTTGGGCAAATAAGCCCGAGGCTACGAAAATCGAAGCTAGGAATAATGTAGTGAACTTTTTCATATATTTTATCTGAGTGTAGGATTATTGTGAGAGATAAGCAGATTTAAAAGCGAGTGCCAAAGGAAAAATTAAATTGTGTGCCGCCGCTGGAGCCCTCCGGCTTGGTGATGGGGATGCCCAGGTCAAGCTTGAGTGGGGAGCCCATCAGCATGATACGGACACCGACCCCCCAATTGTCGGCGTAATCGGATAGACTAAAATCAAAATCTTTTTCATTAACAAATCCCCAATCATAGAACATCACCAGCCCTAAAGGTTCCGCGATACGAAAAGCATATTCAAAAGAAACCATGGAATACGCCCGGCCACCCACGGCAGTGTCTCGAGCTCTTTCATCTTCGTCCCGGGGGCCCACTTCACGGAAATCAAATCCGCGCAGCGTGTCAGGCCCACCCAAATAAAAACGATCATAGAAGGGGACGTCATCTGACTTGCCAAATGGAGTGATCGAACCGGCACGGGCGATAATCGAGAAAGACTGCTCCAAAGTATCAAAAGTCGGTATGAAATGTGCCGTGCGGCCCTCAATCTTGTAGTAATTCACATCACCGCCAACCCCAGCGTATTCAAAGCCCAGGCTTGAGCGATTGCCTTTGCGGGTGAAGATGAGGGTTTCCCGTGTGTCCCGTAAAAATGTCAGGCCCACCTTCGACACTAAATCTGTTCCTTCAGCACGCTGAAAAACATCGGGGACACCATCATTTTCAACCGATCCATCGGGTCTGACTACACCTGCCCCACGCCGCACATCGAAAATTTCGACCTGCTCCAGCCGATAAGAAAGCCGCCCTTCGACCAGCTCGAAAAGCCGCCGCCGCAAATAAAGCTCAAAGCCCATCCGGAGTTCATTATAATCCGTACTATTAAAGTCCGTCTCGGTGCGGAAGAGCTCCACCCCGAAAGCCAGCCGCTGCTCAAAAAGCCAGGGCTCTTCAAAAGAAATCAAGATCTGGTTGCTGCGAGTGCCCAGGGATGTGCGGAATCGGAATTTTTGGCCGTCTCCCTGAAAACCGGAGCGCCAGTTAAATAAGTCAAAGTTACCCTGCGCCACCTCGAAGAACACCACCGCTCTTTCCACCGAGCCAAATCCCGCACCAAATGTGAAGTTACCCGTGCGTCCCTCCCGGACCGTAATACCGAGATCTTTCCGGCCCGGCACATTTGTGTCTTCGGGAACCAGGCGGACGTCTTGGAAAAAACCAGTGTTTTGCAAGCGCCGCTCACTCACTTCCATCCGCGTGCGGTCAAAGACATCACCAGGACTCAGGGCCAACTCCCGCACGATAACACGTGCCCTGGACTTTGTGTTACCCTCAATTTTAATCGACTCGACGTAAAACTTCTCGCTCTCACGCACCCGGAAGACGACGTCAATCTGCCGCGTCTCCATGTTGGGCACTCGCTCAGCCCGCACACCGCTGTCCAAATAGCCGTTTGATGTATAATACTCGCGAATAGCCGTCGCTGCATCGTCAACTGCCTGCGGAGAGAATGGGTCGCCCTGCTTCAAGCGAACCACGCTCAGTAACTCTCCTTGAGTGTAAATGGTGGCGTTTTCAACCCGGAATTCTCCTAGATAGTAGAGCCGACCCTCAGAAACAGGAATCGTGATCTCCATCCGGTTGTCAGTAATAAAGTCGATTGAGACGTCTGCTTCATTCACCTCAAAGTCCAAATAGCCGGAATCCCGGTAGAAATTACGCAGCGAGATAAGGTCTTCTCTAAACTTAGCCTCATCGAACCGACCGCTACCCATCAGCCATGACAGCCAGTTGTGCCTCCGGGTATCCATCTCCTTACGCAGTCTTTTATCCGAAAAGGCTTCGTTGCCGAGGAAGTTAATACGCCCGATCCGGACTTTTCCACCTTCATTGATGTCGTAGGTAACCACGGCAAAGCCGGTTGCTTCATCCCGTTCGATGCGATAGTCGACCTCGACATCGGGAAAACCTTTATCCATGTAGTAGGTAGCGATCGCATTGGCACCAACACTCACCTGGTACTCATCCAAGAGGTCGCCGCCCTCAATCTCCGCCTTGGAAGCCAATCGTGAATCCGAATAGGTACTGTTCCCAACAAAACGAATCCGCTCAATCGTGAATTTGGAAACAAACTCAAAAAACACATCTACCATTTCATCGGCCGCCGGCTCCACACGGACTTGCACGAAATCAAACCGCCCGGTCGTGTAAAGCGCACGAATCGACTGGTCGATCAAGGTGGGATTAAAATTCATCCCCGGGCGAAGCTGAATATTGCTGAAAATATACTGATCACTGACCGACCGGAAACCTTTAAACTCCGGGATGATTCGGTTGATCACTGGATACGTTTCGGCACCCGCCTGAGCCGCTGAGCCGCCTGAAACCGGCTGTGCTGTCAAATACGTATTGGGAAACATGATTGCCGCAATACCCAATGCAGTAAAAAAAATAAGTCGAATAGATCGCATGTTGAAAGTTTTTTAAATAAAGGCCCTAGCGTTTGAAATTTTCGTAGCGGGTGTAGCGACGGACAAATGTTAAATCCACTTCACCTACGGGGCCATTGCGCTGTTTGGCAATGATTAATTTAATATGCTCCACCTCGCCCGGCATCCCGCCCTCATTAACCGCCTCGTCATCATCGCGCTTTTTAGGGCGATGTAGCAGCAAAACAACGTCGGCATCCTGCTCAATCGAACCGGACTCACGCAGGTCGGACAGGCGGGGATCACGATTCTCCTTCTCAGACTCGCGGTTGAGCTGACTCAGCACGACAACGGGCACATTCAGCTCTTTGGCCATGCCTTTCATCCCGCGGGATATATCGGCAATCTGCTGCTCTCGCTGGACCCGGTTATCCGTTCCCCGGATCAACTGCAAGTAGTCCACCACCACCAGGCCCAATGGACTCTTCGTGTGCAAGCGGCGCGCTTTGGCCCGTAAATCAAGGATTGTCGAACTCGAAGAGTCGTCGATCCAGAGCGGCGCCTGCTTTAACTCTTTTACTGTCGTGGCGATATCGGCGGTATCTTGCTTCGAAATGACACGATCGCGAATACGCTTCATATCCACCCGGGCACGACTGCAAATCAAGCGCATCGCCAACTGGGATGCCGTCATTTCCAGACTGAAGACCAGAACACCGGATTTTTTACGACCACCATCGGGGATCATGGCGTGCTCGGCAAAGTTCATGGCCAGACTTGTCTTGCCGACTGATGGGCGGGCCGCCAGGACGATCATTTGCCCAGGATGAAAGCCATAGGTCATGCCATCCAAATCACGAAATCCGGATAAAACACCGTCCGCAT
Source organism: Puniceicoccaceae bacterium (assembly GCA_007692545.1). Lineage (GTDB taxonomy): Bacteria > Verrucomicrobiota > Verrucomicrobiia > Opitutales > Coraliomargaritaceae > Thalassobacterium. The sequence goes on along the minus strand of REBV01000264.1, from coordinate 5,406 downwards.
CGTCTCGCCCGTTAAGCAGCGCATGGATGTCGGCCACCGCTTCGTCCAGTGATTCACGGATCGGCTTCGCCGCATCAGTAATCCGGTCACGACTGATCTCAAAAATGTCCTGTTCGATCTTTTCTATAAACGAGGACATGTCCTCCTGCTGCTCATAGCAGGCCTCGATAGCTTCGCGGGAAGTCCGAATCAAGCGGCGCAGAAGGTACTTCTCGTGGACAATTTTAGCGAAATACCGCGCATGGGCGGGCGTCTCAATCCGGTCTTGAATCGCATAGATGGTGCTAATACCTCCGACCTCTTCCTCCAGTCCGTTTTTCCGCAGATACTCCAGTAGCAGAATTTCGTCGATCGGATCGCCCGTCTCATACAGCGACAGCAGCGCCCGGAAAATCTCCTGATGCGCTGTCTTGAAGAAAAACTCGGGAGCTATCTTCGACTCGATACATTCGGTCAGAATTTCCCGCCCCCCGTCGATCAAACAGGCCGCCAGCAAGCCCTCCTCAGCTTCAATGCTGTGAGGTTGCACCCGGACCTGATCATCCCGGCTTGTTTTCGGGCGCTTGCCCTTAAAGCCGCGACTCGTCGCATCGCGCCCGTAAGAAGAGTTGGAGTCTGGCGGCATCGTATGGAAGGATGTCTATACGAATGTGCCGGCGGATTACTCGTCGTCTTCGTCGGCGTCGTCAGAAGAATCCGCAGAATCTTCGATCGGATTTTCCGAAACCACTTCGAACTTAAGCTCGGTCTCAATGTCGGCGTGCAACTTGATCTCAGCTGTGTGTGAGCCCAATTCCTTGATCGGCGCAGCCAACAGTAGCTGCTTCTTGACCAACTCGATGCCTTCCTCCTTCAAGCGCTCGATCAGATCGTTTGCCGTGACGGCACCAAACATCTTGCCGCCCTCGCCTGTCTTTACAGCAATCGCAATACTTGTCTTCTGAATCCGCTCGCTCAATTCGCGAGCCTGCTCAAATTCTTTCTGCTCGCGAGCTTCGCGGGCCTTAAGCAGCGATTCCACATGCTTTTTATTGGCCTGCGTGATGGGCAGGGCCAGCTTGCGCGGAAGCAGGAAATTACGGGCATATCCAGCACGCACGGTGACGGTGTCGCCTTCGGCGCCGAGTCCGTTGATAGGTTGCAGGAGGAGGATTTGATTGTTAGCCATGATAGGTATTTATATAAAAATTATGTGTGTTCGTTTCGTTGATTAAAAAGGTACGTCTTCGTCGAGCGTGTCACCGTCAGCAGAGAAATCCGACTTCGCGGAGGATGCTGGCGCTTTGGACTGGCGCGTCGGCGGCGAACTTTGCTCGTAGCCGTCGGAGTTTTCCGAACTGCTGGAACTCCCTGAATGGCCTCCGGAACTACTATCATCGCGACCACCAACGAATTGGAAATTCTCTAGCACCACGCACAGCTTGTTGCGCTTCTGCCCGTCACTGGTCTCCCACTGATCCAAGCGGAGTCGCCCCTCAATCATGATCGGGCTGCCTTTACGGAGGTATTTCGTAATCACCTCGGCCTGGCGGCCAAAAGCATCCACATCGACAAAAGTTGTCTCTTCACGCCGTTCACCATCCCGGGTCGAATACGCCCGGGAAACTGCCAGGCCCAGTTTACAAATCGTCAACTCATTGGCTGTAACCCGAGTTTCGGGGTCGCGGGTCAAATTCCCGAGGAGAATCACTTTGTTGAAGGAAGCCATGGTCGACAGATGAAATGAATTTTAGATAGATTCGACAAATATGCGATTGATCCGCTTGTCGAGCTTAAGCTTCTCTTTCAAAGTGGCGGGAAGACTGCCGGGACCTTCAAAGTAAATCTCGACGTAGTGCCCTTGCGTAAATCTGCGATCCGCGGCCCGGGCGAACTCCCGCATTCCACGGTCTTCGCTGTCGGTAGGCTCGCCGCCGATTACTTTGAGTAGTTCGTTCAAATCAGCCAATACCTTGGCAGAATCGTCTTCCGATTCGCGGAGGTCCAGGATGAAGGTGGCTTTGTAGTTATTTTTGGTCGTTACACTCATGCGGTGTGGCTTTGCGTTGGTTGATGGAGTTCATGGCAGATTCGATGCCCTCGCTTAAAATCAAGTTGATTTGCTCGATAAAAATTGAAGTTCGATCTGCCAAAAGTGTTTGTTCGTCTTTTGTAAATTTACTTAATACGTAATCTGCAAGGTCCATTTCTTTCGAAGGCTTACTGCCTATGCCGACGCGGTAGCGGGCAAAGCCAGGGCCAAGCTTGGCCAGAAGGTCGGTGATCCCATTATGACCACCGGCGCTTCCGTTGACACTTAACTTGGTGCGGGCCAGTTCCAGCGTCAAATCGTCGTAAATAACGAGTAAAGCATCCGCCGTCAGCTTTCGGTAGCGCAGAGCTGCGCCAATTGAACGGCCGCTGGCATTCATAAAAGTCTGTGGTTTGAGCAGCATAAGCTTTTGGCCAGCTGTGCTCAAAACAGCGACTTCTGCCTCAAAGCGGGGATCAGCTTTCCAACTGGCTCCGTGTTTGGCCGCCAGACGGTCAACCAAATCAAAACCGATGTTGTGCCGGGTCTTGCGGTATTTGAGTCCCGGATTTCCGAGACCGGCGATAACCGCGATGGACATTTGTAAAAGAACGTTTGTGAAACAATTCGAAAGCTAGCGAGATCGATGGAGCCAACTAGACTTTTAAATTGATTGAAATAATAGACTACTGTTTGTCGTCAGCCGACTCAGCATCGTCAGCACTCACCTTCGAGGCAGGCACCTCGTCTGCGGCTACGGCTTCAACCTCATCGGTGCTCGCGACAGCTACGGTCGGATGCTGCACGGCGACCACAACCTGGTCAGGCTCACCCAGATATTCGACATCTTCCATTACAGGCAAGTCGCGGATGTGAATCGCTTCGCCCACTTTCAGTGCAGTCACATCGGCAGTGACGTGGTCAGGCAATTTGGAAGGACGGCAGCGGATTTCCACTTCGTAAGACATTTGGTCAACCATACCACCATCGTTCTTCACACCGAAGCAGTCGGCTTCACCGACCAGTTGCACAGGTATTTTAGTGACGAATGCTTGACCCCGCTCAACCTCTTGAAAATCAATGTGATCAATCGTGCTTTTCACAGCATTGTATTGCACGTCTTGCACTAGGCAAAGCGCCATATCCCCTTTTTCGTCCGTCAATTCAACGAGGGCGGCACCGCCACCTATTTGACGATTAAGGTCGCGAAAATCAACCGCCGAAACAGTCACTGATCGAGCGTGGCCCTGACCATATAAGGAAGCCGGGATCTTACCGTCTGCACGAAGGCGACGAGCCACCCCACGGCCGGTATTTTCACGATTGGTAATTTTGAGTGTGTATTGTTGCATGTTAAAACTAGACAATGAATATCGCGAGCACAGGAGCGCCGTGATCAAAGAAAAGCCGAGGACACTAGAAGCAGGAAGACGAAAAGCAACCCTAAGTTTGAAGATTTTTAAGCAGCATGCCTAAAGCCCAGCGTCCCCGCCTCGGGGATTTAAAAAATTGCCTCTTCGTAACCAGCGTAAAGAGCCATCACATACCTGCTTGATCTAGGCGCAGCCCGACACTACTCTCCGAAAATGGTGGAAAATGGGAAACAAGCAGCCAGCCGGGCACCGGCATTATACCTGCTCATCGCCATTATTTTAGGGTATTGCACTGCCAAGCTAGTGGCGGCCCCAGTCTTCCCCGCAATTGGCTTAGCCATCGGCTTCTGCCTGGCCAGCCTATTGACTGCCCACAAAAAAAGCCTCCTCTGGTTGTTATGCTTCACTCTGGCCGCCACATTAGGCGCATGGAGCTACGCCACTTTACGCCTCCCCGAACGCCCAGACGCCGACCGTGCAAATTTACCCATTCGAGAGGCCTCGATACTCTTCAAAGTCGATCGGGTGATGCAAGCACGCACAGCTTACGGCAGCGCGAGTGGTCTGGGGCGGGTCGTCGAAGCCGACCGAATGAGCCGCCTGGCACCCAATGATCTGATTTACTTTCGCGGCCGCCTGCCAGATTCCGGTGAATTCGACTTGCAGCGCGGTAGTCAGCTGCAAGCGACTGGATTATTGCAAGTCATCCTTCCGGATTCAGAAAGCAGCAGCTTCGACATCTATCTGCATGACATTGGTGCATATTACCGGTTTACGAGGATACAGAGCTTTGAATCGGTCAGCGAACCAGGGCGATTCGCTCAATTCAGCCAAAACATGAACCAGCGCTTTCAATATTTCTTACGCCTCGGAGCGCCCGAAGGCAGAGAGCTTGATCGAGTCTATATCGCCATGTTGCTCGGACATAAAGCCGAACTGACACGGGAACAGCGCGATCGATTTCGCACCTCCGGCACAATGCACTTTTTCGCAATTAGCGGACTTCACATCGGTGTCATCGCCACAGTGTTGGCACAGGCATTACTATTGATTCGAGTGCCCCGCCGAATCAGTCCGTTTATCGGCTTACCCTTACTCTATCTCTATGTGGAGATCACCGGCGCTTCCCCATCGGCGGTCAGAGCTTTCCTAATGGCACTATTTTTCTGGATGAGTTTCGCCTTCAGCCGGCAGAGGTCTCCATTAGCCGCACTGGCAGCATCAGCAATATTTGTCTTAATTATAGCCCCCGAGCAGCTGTGGGGGCTTGGCTTTCAGCTATCCTACATCGTTGTTTTGAGTATATTGCTTTTCGGTTTACCCTTCTACAAAGTCATCGGCTCATATTACAGCCCATTCAAATATTTAGCGAAAGAAGACTGGGCTCTCTGGCAGCGGATCTATGCCCGATTGTATGATATCACGATCCTCACCTTTTCAGTAAGTTTCTCCGCATGGCTTGCCAGCGCACCACTCAGTGCAGCTTTTTTTGGTTATTTTTCGCCCACTGCGATCATTCTCAACCTGCTATTGGTCAACCTGGTTGCCTTAGCCATTACCACTGGGGTCCTGTCCCTCTCGTTGTCATTGCTTGGGCTCGAAAGCCTGAGTCAGTTCATCAACCATGCCGCATGGTTGACGATTCAAATCATGGATAGCCTGGTCATTGGATTCACTAAAGTGCCAGGCAGCGTCGTATTCACTGAAGACTTCAGCCGGTGGATTACTTACACCACCCTCCTACTCTATTTCGCACTCCTTTTTTATATCCAGCATCGCAAGACTCACCTCGGCCAACCCCGCCTAGCCTACTTCTGCCCACCTGCCATTATAATCTTCGGCATTCTTTACGGATTGTAAGTCCTCTTTACACAATGAATACAGGCTCAATGAATACGGCTCAATGAATACACGGCTCAATGAATACACAGGCTATTTATTGTTTTTTTGCTTGCCTTGGCTTGTGGCTTCCACAGCTTGAGTTCATGTCCTACACAAAAAGTTACAAGTTTCGGGGGCGGC
>REBV01000103.1 GCA_007692545.1 Puniceicoccaceae bacterium | reverse complement strand
GCGGGGCCGGAACCTTGCGGGACATTAAGATGCACTACACTTATATTATTCGGTCCATAACTGGGAGCGGCTGCTTTAGCTGCCGAATTGAAAAAGTGTCTGATATTTAGCTATTACCCCCCAAAAAAGGGGGTAGCTGAAGCAACCCATCCCAGTTAGCCCAAACTTCGCGAACTTTTCTTAAGTTACCCGCCGTTTGGGACTGAGTATTTCTTGCTGGGATTAGATGTCGCCGTTTTCCTTGGCTTCGAGGATGGCGGCTTTTTCAGAGCGCAGCCCCATGGTGATAGTGATGCAGAGCAGCAGTAGAATGACCGCAAAGGGCAGACCGGTCGAGACAACCATCGCTTGCAGTGCGACGAGACCACCGCCGAGCAGGAGCACGATGGCGACCAGGCCCTCAAAGGCGCACCAGAAGATACGCTGTCCGGCCGGGGCGTCAATCTTGCCGCCGGCGGTGATGGTGTCGATCACGAGTGACCCACTATCCGAGGAGGTGACGAAGAAGACGATGACCAGGACAATCCCGATAAACGAAGTGAAGGCGGTGAGTGGGAAGCCCTCCAGCATTTTGAAGAGTTTAATTGGCAGGTCGGCGTTGGCAAAAGCTTCACTGCCGGCCATGAGCTGGGAAATGGCGGCACCCCCAAAGGTCGACATCCAGAAAACGCAGACGAGCGAAGGGATGAGCAAGACGCAGATGATGAACTCCCGTACGGTGCGCCCCTTGGAGACGCGGGCGATGAACATACCGACGAAGGGCGACCAGGAGATCCACCAAGCCCAGTAGAACGAGGTCCAGCCTTGGGAGAAGTTGACGTCCTCGCGGCCAATCGGATTGGAAAGGGCGGGCAGGCTGGTGACGTACGCGCCCAACGATTGAAAGAAATTGGCGAAGAGCGAGGCGGTCGGGCCGAGTAGGAGGATGAATAGGAGCAGGCCAAAGGCGAGGAACATGTTGAGCTCGGAGAGACGCTTGACGCCTCCCTCCAGTCCGCGCAGGACGGAAACCAGGGCGACGATGGTGATACCGACAATCAAGAGCGACTGCCAGCCGGGACCGATGGGCATGGAAAAGACCTCACTCAGGCCGGCGTTGGCTTGCTGGGCACCCAGACCCAGGGAGGTGGCCAAGCCGAAGAGGGTGGCAAAGACGGCCACGATGTCGATGATGTGACCGGTCCAGCCCCAGACGCGCTCTCCCAGTAGCGGGTAGAAGGCGGATCGGATCGTCAGCGGTAGGCCTTTGTTGTAAGAGAAGAGGGCCAGGGCCAGGGCCAGCACGGCATAGATGGCCCATGGGTGCAGGCCCCAGTGAAAGACGGTGGCGGCCATGCCCAGTTTACGGGCTGCTTCGGCATCACCTCCGGCTGCGCCGAGGGGAGCCCAGTCGGTGCGGACACCATCCTCGCCCACGGTGACTCCGGCATAAGCACTGTTGTAGTGGCTCATGGGCTCGGATACGCCGTAAAACATCAAGCCGATGCCCATGCCCGCGGCAAAAAGCATGGCAAACCAGCCGGGGTAGGAGAAGTCGGGCTTGGCGTGTTGCCCGCCCAAGCGGATCTTGCCCCACGGGGAGACGATCAGAAATAAACAGAAGAGGACGAAGATGTTGGCCCCGCCGATAAAAAACCAATCGAAATTTGAGGTGACGGCAGTGCGTAGGCTAGGGAAGAACTCTGCCGCGTGCCCTTTGAAGAGGAGGGCGTACAGAACGAAGAGCACCACCAGACCTCCCGAGATAGCGAAGACAGGGTCGTGGATGTCGATGCGCAGTTTCCAGATCCGGGTCTTAATGTTATCCTGACCGATTTCGTAGTCAGTCGGAATCAGGCCGACCGGCTCGATGGGTTCAAAATCCTCAAAGTGTTTGTCCTTGGTCGAATCGTGTTTGGATTTGTTTTCAGTCATAGGTCAGCAAATATATATTGATAGGTGAGGCCGAGTGAGGGCAGGGCCCCCGGTCTAGCTGTAGTCGCTGCTCAGAAGTAGTAACCAAAGTTGATATTGAAGCGGGTCATCCAGGAATCATCTGAGTTTTCGCCGAATTGGCTGGTAAATCCGCCGTTGGAGCTCGAAGCCGGTGACACATTGCGATCGCCGATGAAGTCGTTGCCATTGGAGAAAACGAGGTCGGCGTAAATGTACCAGCCGCCCTTGGCAAAGGCGCTGCCGATAATGAACAGGTCGCTATTATTGAAAGAGCTTTCCGTTTTCAGTATGCTGCTGTACTCGATGTAAGGGATGATGTAGTCGAGCCAATCCACCTGAGGTGTTTCGTAATAGTAGCTGAGGGATACCGCCGGCATCCAGGCCTCGGCGGCCACTTCTGTTGGGAAGTCATAGGCACCCATGGTCACAACTTTATCCGAAGTGAGGCTACCTCCCTGTGCGTCGTTGGTATCGACATTGTACTTGTAGTAGGTCAGCTGCGGCGCGAGCGTCCAGTTATTCCATTTGAGAATCGCGTGGAGCGAACCGGCGAACATATCGCCGTCGCTTTGAGGGCCATTGCTGTTAAGGATGCCATATTGGAGTGAACCGCCAAGGTCAGCATCGACCTCACCGATTCGTGTAGAATAAATACCGCGCAGGTTAAATTGGTGGCTTTCTTCGTAACCATCACCAGTTTCATCGACCACGTCATAGGAGTAGCGTGCGCTATCGCGGCCGAAGTTGTTGCCGCTGCCAGTGGGTGTGGGGATGGCATAGTAAGCGAAGTCGAAGGTCCAGTCTTCGACGCGGTCGGTGGTGTATTTGAGGCCGATATTCATGTTATCCGAAAGGCCGACATAGTAATGCTGGTCAAAGAAGAAGCTTTGAGAGACACCCCACGCGCCGGGTCCAAAGGGTGTCCGGTTCAGGCCGGCTTGGACTTGGTCGCCGCTTTCGAAGTTGTAGCCGATCCAGGCGGTGTGTACGAAGTGGTAGCTATCGGCATTGCTGGTTCCATAGCCCGGATAAAAGCGGTATTCGCCTTGGCCAATCCAGGGGCCGCGCTCGTAATCGAGATTGATGCGGAAGGTATCCAAAGCGAAGTTGCCGGAACCGCCACGCGTGGCGCTGGTGTCGACACCTTGATTGTAGTCGCCAACAAGATAGTTCACGCGGACCGCGCCACCCACGGTCAGGCCCTTGAGTGCGGGGATGAGGTCACCGGGTGTGATTTTTGCTGGACCGGTATTTGTAGCATCGGCGAGTTCGGCTTCGGTTTCGGCCATTTTTTGTCGGTCCGGTGCAGCCTGAACAATGCGCTCAGCCTCTGTGCGCTTTTGCTCGCTGGCAGCGAGTTGCTGTTTGGTCGCCGCCAGTTCTTGCTCCAGTTGGCGCACACGTTCCTGGAGTGCCTCGGTCGACTGGGCCTGGATGCTCGTTAGAGCAATGCTGCTCAGTGAGCTGTAGATTAAGAGACGCTTAAAACTTCGTAGTATTTGTTTAGGCTGATTCATGTTTTGCTTAGTTATTCGAGTTAGGTGCTGTAAAATGTGAGCTTTTGCGGGCTGTATTCAGCGATCCGGTGCAGTCAACCACGGCTAAGGTCTGGGCAAGCAGTTGCAGCCGCAGATGCGAACGTCTGGGTTGAAGTGGCTCTAGCTCGTCTGTGCGAGCGTCCCAATACGGGAAGCTCGGCTGTCGTTACCTCGCTTTTGGCGCAGGACTTCGACTGTTTTGAATAAATGACGGTTCTAAAGCTTTTAGGGTTAGCGTCGATAGCTTGGCTACCGTAAGAAAGCGATCAAACACACAGATATAGCCGACACCTGTGCGTGCAACCCTTAAACCAAAAGATTAGGGATTCCGGTAACACCCAAAATGACAGGGCGGCAGAGCCAACCCTGCTATGGTAGGACGTATTGGCTATTGCTAGTAGGCTGTAATAAGTTTTCTATTGTAGTTGCACGCTACATTGTTGCCGAAGATTTAAACGTTACGCCCCACTAGTGCAATTACACTAGCGTTCATTGTTTACGAGACGAGCCCGTCGCGGCGGAGCAGGGCTGCGGGATCGGGGGCTCGGCCCATGAAATCCTGATAGAGCAGGGCAGGGTCCTCGGAGTTGCCTTTGGCCAGGATCTTGGCGCGGAAGTCACGGCCCGTATCGGGATTTAGAATACCTTCTTTTTGGAAGCGGGTGAAAGCATCGGCATCGAGCACTTCTGCCCATTTATAACTGTAGTAGCCAGCGGCGTAGCCGGTGGGACTGCTGAAGAGGTGGCTGAAATTGAAGACGTTACTCTTGGGCTGGGTCTGGTAGTCGGCACTGTAACCTTGGAGCTTTGCTTCGATGAATTGGTCGAGGTCGTCTTTGGGGGACTCGGGCCAGTGCATGTGCAACTCGAGGTCCATCTTGCCAAAGGCGAGTTGGCGGACGTTGGCACTGGCTTTCATGTAGTTGCGTGCGGCCAGCATTTTATCGAAAAGGTCCGCCGGGATGGGCTCACCAGTTTCGTAGTGGCGGGCGAAGCAATCCAGGCTTTCCCTTTCCCAGCACCAGTTTTCCATGATTTGGGAGGGGAGTTCGACGAAGTCCCAGGGCACGTTGACGCCGTTGAGCGATTTGATCTCGACTTCGCCGCATAGGTGGTGGAGGAGGTGGCCGAATTCGTGAAAGATGGTCTCGACTTCGCGGTGCGTCAGCAGGGCGGGCTTGCCCCCGGTGGCCGGGCTCAGGTTGCCGCAGATGAGGCCGAGGTGGGGGCTGCGGGGTCCGTGTTCGCTGTCGCGATTACCGGTGATGAAGTAGTTCATCCAGGCGCCCCCCCGCTTGCTTTCGCGTGGATGCCAGTCGGCGTAAAAGGCACCGAGTTGCTCGCCGGTAGCCGCGTCGAAGAGGTCGTAGAATTTGACCTCGGGATGCCAAACTTCGGGATGCGGGATTCGGGATGCGGGATGCGGGATTCGGGATACGGGATTCGTGATGCGGGATTCGGGATTCGGGATTCGGGATGCGGGATCACTCGTATCTTGTATCTCGCGACTCGTATCCCGCACCTCGTCACTCGTATCCCGCACCTCGATCCGAAGTCCAAAAATCTTTTGGGCGATTTCGAACAGGCCGCTGATGACGCGGTCGATCGGGAAGTAGGGCCGGAGGGCTTCTTCGTCGAATGCGTAGTTGGCCTTGCGTTGTTTCTCGGCCCAGAAGGACGCTTCCCAGGGCTCAAGTAAGGGAGGCGTGGTGGAGGGGTGGAGTTTTGGAGTGGTGGAGGGGTGGAGTTTTGGAGTTGTGGAGGGATGGAGTTTTGGAGTTGTGGAGGGATGGAGGGGTGGAGTTGTGGAGTTTTGGAGGGGTGAAGTTGTGTGTTTTGCTTTGAATTGGCGGAGTTGCTCGGCTTCCTGCTGGAAGACGGGACGGACTTTATCGAAAAGCTGGTGCCCAAAATCGAGGGCGGCCTGGCCGGAGGCGGCCATGCGGCGGGCGGTTACGTGGTCGGCGAAGTGGGCTTGGCCCATGAGTTGGGCGAGTTCATGGCGCAGGTCGAGGATTTGCCGCACGAGTGCGCGGTTGTCGTGTTCGCCGCCGCGGCCGATGGCGGCGTAGGCCTGCCAGACTTCTTGGCGCAGGGCATCACTCTCGGCGTAGCTCATGACGGCGATGTAGCTCGGTGCCTGCAGGGTGAAGCGCCAGCCTTCCTTACCTTTTTGCTCGGCGCTTTGCCGTGCGGCATCGAGGGCGGACTGAGGGAGGCCGGCCAGTTCCTTCTCATCGGTCACGATGCGTTCCCAGGCATTGGTGGCGTCGAGGCAGTTTTCGGAATATTTCTGGGTCAGCTCGGCGAGTTGACTTTGTATCTGAGCGGCGCGCTTCTTTTTATCGGATGGCAGGTCGGCCCCGGCTTCGCGGAAGTCGGCCAGAGTTTCCTCAATATAACGCTGCTTGGTGGGACTCAGCCCGGCTTTTTCTGCTTGTTGGCTGTAGGCTTTGAGTGTTTTCCAAAGACCGTCGTTGAGCGGGATCCCGGCGAAGAATTCGCTCACCTGGGGCAGCATTTTGTTGTGAGCTGCCCGTAGCTCGGGGCTGTTGGCGACGGAGTCGAGGTGACTGACGAGCCCCCAGGCGCGGTTGACTGTCTCCAGACCGGCGTCCAGCGCCGCCAAAGTATTCTCATAGGTGAGCGGGGGCTCCTGAGCGGCGACGGCTTCGACTGCTGCCTCGGCTTGTTTGAGGGCTTGGCTGATGTCGGCCTCGATGTGCTCGGGGGTGAGGGTGGACCACTTGACGTGGAAGTCGTTTTGGAGGAATGGATGCATTTTAGAGTGAAAGTGAGAGTGAAAGTGAGAGTGAGAGTGGGCGGATCCAAACGGAGG
>REBV01000293.1 GCA_007692545.1 Puniceicoccaceae bacterium | reverse complement strand
AGCTTCCGTCTTCGCTCTCCCTCCTTCGCCAAGGCTTCGGCGGACAGGCCGAGCTACGCCGGACAAGACGCCGGACAAGACGCCGGACAAGACGCCGGACAAGTCCCGTATCCCGCATCCGTCTTCGCTCTACGAGCTTCCGTCTTCGCTCTCCGAGCTACGCCGGACAAGACGCCGGACTTCGTCCCGCATCCCGCATCCGTCTTCGCTCTACGAGCTTCGCCGGACTTCGTCCCGTATCCCGTATCCCGTATCTCGCATCTCGCATCCCCGCAATAATAGCTCGAAATAAGTACCAAGTCCGTCAAGCTGCCCAGTTTTACCATGAAGATCATCATCATCGGCGCCGGGGAAGTCGGCCACAATCTATGCACGACGCTGTCGGCGGCGGGGCATGACGTGACGCTCATCGAGCAATCCGAAGTGCGCTGCGCTGCGCTCGACGAGGAGCAGAATGCACGCATCATTCAGGGCAACGGTAGCTCGGCCCGGCAGCTGGTCGATGCCAGCGTCAGCAAGTGCGATGCCTTCCTCGCGATGACGAGTGATGACCGCACAAATGTCATCTCCTGCTCACTGGCCAAGGGACTGGGTGCGAAGAACACCATCGCCCGCATTCACGACGAAACCTATAGCGATAACTCGGTGATCAATTATCAACTCCACTTCGGCATCGATCTATTGGTCAATCCGGAGGCCATCTGCGCGGTCGAGTTGGCCAAAGAGATTCGTAATCCCGGGCGCGTGGCGGTGGAGAACTTCGCCCGCGGGCAAATTGAGGTGCAGCAGCAAAAGGTGGCCGCTGGCTCGCGGATGACGGGAAAGCAGCTGAAAGACCTGAAGCTGGATGCCCAGGTGCGGATCGGCTATATCCAGCGCAACGGCACGACGGAGGTGGCGGGCGCAGACAGCACGCTGGAAGAAGGCGATGTCGTCACCCTCTTCGGGCACCCGGAAGTGCTCTTCAGCCTGCGCGAGCGCTTTGACCCCAAGCACAAGATCGAGCTGGCGCGGGTCGTCCTCTTCGGAGGTAGTGAGACCGCCATTAGTCTCATTCGCCTGCTCACGAACCCACGCTTTAAAATCCGGGTGATCGAGAAGGACCCGAATAAATGCCGCTCGCTGGCCGAGCGCTTTCCCCACATCACCGTCATCCACGGCGATGCCACTTCGCTGCGCCTGCTGGAAGAGGAGCAGATCGGCAGCGCGGACTATTTTGTGGCCTGCACCAAGGACGACGAGGAAAACATCCTCACCTGCCTGCAGGCTGCCAAGCTCGGCGCGGATCATGTGCAACTGGTCATCAACAAGGGCGACTACGATCAACTGCTGGGCATACTGAAGAGCATGCTGGGGATCGAAGTCGTCGTCTCGCCGCGCCAGGCCACGGCCGAGTTCATGCTGCGCAACCTATCGACCGAGAGTAAAACCACCCTGGCCAAAGTGCCCGGCGGCGGGGGCCAAATTATCGAGCTGCGCATCAACCACGCCAGCCCCTGTGTGGGCAAAAAGGTTAAAGACATCCATCTCCCCTCGGGCGCGGTCTTCGTCGCCCTGCTGCATAAATTCAAAGCAAAAGTGCCGGCAGCCGACGATGTCATCCTGGCCGGAGACCGGGTGGTCGTGATCGTCAATGAAGCGCAGGAAAAAGCTGTTATAGCCAGCCTCATTTAAGCCGTGAATACTGCGATCATTTACCGACTGCTCAGCATGGTGCTGCTCGCCCTGGCGGCGGGCTTCGCGCTCTGTACCGCGGCCGGATTCTTTCTCGGCGAGTCACTGGCTGATGATTCAATCCGGGCCTTTCTCATCACCATCGCGGTCTCCCTCACCTTGGCGGGCCTCTTTCACTGGCTGGGCCGCCAGGGCGAGGCCAAGCTCTTCCGCCGCGAGGCCCTCTGTGCCATCGGGCTCTCCTGGATCCTGGCCACGCTGGTCGGCGCCCTGCCCTATGGGCTGACCGAGACCGGCGGCAGCTGGGCGGATGCGGTGTTTGAAAGTGCCTCCGGGCTGACTACGACTGGCGCCACCGCCTATCATAATTTCTACGAGTTCCCCCAGAGTCTGCTCCTCTGGCGCTCACTCAGCCAATGGATCGGGGGCCTGGGCGTGGTCGTGTTTTTCGTGGCCATTCTTTCCTCACTCGGAGCGGGCGCGAAGATTCTCTTTAGTAATGAGTCGACCGGCACTTCTTCCGACTTCGACCAGGGGCGCATCCAGAGCGGCGCCTTTCAACTGATGCTGCTCTACCTGGGCCTCTCACTCAGCTGCCTGCTGGCCTACAAGCTGGGGGGGATGGACTGGTTTCAGGCGGTCAATCATACCATGACCACCGTCTCGACTGGCGGCTTCAGCACGGAAGCTATGAGCCTGGGCCAATTTCAAAGCCCGATGATCGAATGGACCGCCATCGTTTTCATGATCCTGTGCGGGACGACCTTTGTCTATATCATCCGCCTGCTGCGCGGGCAGACGCACATCCTCCGGCAAAACAGCGAGGTCTATTGGTTTGTGATGATTCTACTCGTCACCACGGCCATGTTGACCCTCTTTCTGGTCGATCAAACCGGAGAGTTGCCAAGCCACGACAGCATTCGCACCGCCGCCTTTCAAGCCACCTCAATTATAACAACGACCGGTTATGCCACGGCAGATTTTAGCCAATGGCTGCCGCCGGCCACCATGACCCTGCTGGTCGTCATGTTTATCGGTGGCTGTTCCGGCTCGACCAGTGGGGGCATCAAGGTGGTGCGCATTGTCATCGCCGTGCGCGCAGCACTGCGCAGTATCACCCATGCCTTTCGCCCCAATGTAACCATCCCGATGCGGATGGGCGGGCAGACTCTCAACGAACGGGCCATTCACAGCGTCGTGTTATTCATCGTTTTGATGGTGGTGCTGCAACTGCTGGCCATGCTCTTTGTCGCCGCCAGCGAACCGGAGCTCTCCTTCACCGGAGTCTTCTCCTCCGTCCAGTCGACCCTATTTAATATCGGCCCCGGATTTGCCGAAGTCGGACCCAACGAGAATTTTCAGTTTCTCCGCAGCAGCACCAAACTCTTTCTCTCACTGCTGATGATCCTCGGCCGCCTCGAACTCTACGCCGTGCTGGTGCTCTTCATCCCCGCCACCTGGAAGCGGTTTTCGTAAAAAGAATCACCGCCCGCGCCGGATGTCAGAACCCTTAAAGTGAACCCGCACGCGAAAAATCGATTTGATCCGGGTCTTGATCTTAAACGTCTTCGGGTCGATCGAATCAGGGATTTCTTCGCGGTGCAGATCGACGATGGCGTGGTAACCACGCTCCGAAAAGACATCGATCAACATAGCCAAGGCCTCCGGATCGTGTAGAATGGGCGACTCCGTATTGACCACGGCTGTGCCGGAAATGGCATGCCGCTCAATAATGGGCATGAAATCCTCCTGAATCAAGGCGACTACCTGCTCAAAGTGCTCGCCATCCCGCTCGACATAGGCATCGAGCCGGTCAACCAGGTCCTGCCGGGCGTGCTTGGAAATCGTGTTGGCCACCGGGATGTGCGAGATCCGGTCGTAGGTCGCCTCGTCGAGCTCCAGCGAGCCCTGATAGCGTAACTCTTCGTCGATGCGCTGACGCACGGCCTCGAGCGAGCCGTGGGCGTTGATGAAATGGTAAAAGAAGATCTCCCGCAGATCCCTCAGCGCCCCGTAGGTCTTTTCCTTAAAGGTGCGGTAGCGATTGAGCGCAGCGGCGGGGTCAAGGTCGGTCGGACGCAACTCCTGTAGCTCACCCACGCCGGACTCCTGGACCTCTTCGTTATGCGCCTGCGCCTCCCGCCCCCGGTTAACCTGGCGTTTGACGCTTTCTTTCTCGTCGATAAAGAGCACGACGATGTGAAAGTGCGGTTTTTTGAAATGCTCAGAAAACAGGGTGCCCTTAAACTTTAAACGCAGCTCGATCAGTTTTTGGTAGAGTAATTTGACACACTCCACCTGCACCTTGGTGCGGGGGAAGCCATCCACCACTGCGCCGGTCTTGTAGATCGGCTCAAGCAGTTTCTTCAGCATGATCTCGACCACCTCGCGGTCACCCACCAGCAGCCCCGCATCTTTCATTTTTTCAGCTTCCTCACTCTGCAGCAGACTGCTCACAACCAGCGGCGGCGCCGTCAAATCACGATACTGCATGATAAAGGCAGTATTGGTGCCCTTGCCCGCACCCGGCGCTCCGTTAAGCCAGAAAATTTCTTTGGGGAAGCGCAAGTTTTCCTCACCCATTGACTCCTCCAGGCTGGCCCAAACGGAATTAAAGATAATCTGCGCATCCTTGACCTCCAGGTCCTGGACTTTGCGCTCGGGATGGTTGCTGTCGGCCTCAGCTGTTTCGGAAGGCATGTGTATCGGAGTTAACGGTTAGACGAGAAAAACAGTGCATATTCGCGATCCCGGACAAGAGATCAAGCCCCTAAACACCCCCCACTGCAGGAGGGGGGTGATTTCGGTTGATGCCAACGTAGCGCGGTGCTTTCCTGGCCTGAGCTTGCCGAAGTGCAGCCCGCGACCAGCTAGCTACCTACGCTGTCTGCTCGAGACTGCCTGTCTAAAGCACGCATCGACCTTGCTTTATCGACGGCCTAGTTTTAATTTAATTCACAACATAATAAGGTTTATACTTGAAAAAGCATAAAAAACACAACATATTGTGAATTATGACCGAGGCAGAAACATTAAATGAACTAGGTCGGCGAATCCACCATGCCAGGGTAAACGCTGGCTTAAAGCAGGAGGAACTCGCGGAAAAAGCCGCGATTAGCCCCAACACGCTTTCTAGAGCGGAGAGTGGCAAGGCGATTCAAACGACTACACTGTTTAGAATCTTAAGCGCGATAGGCAATGCAGGGGATCTGGTGGAGCTATTGCCGAGGGTCAAAATCAGTCCGTTGGCGATGCAGCGGGCGAAGAAGGCGCAGAGAGTGAGGGTGCGGTAGTGCAAGCAAACTTAATTAAGGTGCTGTATCAGGGCGAACCGGTGTGCTTGGCCTATTTCGATGATGTTTCAGGAAATACCAGCGTTGAATACATACCAGAGTTTCTGGCCAGCGGTTTAAATTTAGCCCCGATCCAGATGCCATTACGGCGAGGCGTCTTTGAATTCCCAGGACTACATGAATCTTTTTCTGGCCTGCCGGGTATGTTGGCCGATTGCTTGCCGGATACCTATGGCAATGCCTTGATCGATGAGTGGCTCCGGTCGCAAGGACGCGATCCGCATAGTTTCACTCCAGTTGAGCGACTGGCTTACATGGGGCAACGCTCGATGGGAGCACTGGAGTTTGAACCGGCTGTTGGGCCAAGTGCTAAATCGAGGCCTGTCGATATTGACTTGCTAATTGATCTAGCGAGCGAGGCTTTGGGGGAAAAGGATGCATTGTACACCAAGCTCGAAAAGAAAGAGAACCTGGAGGAGATAATAAGCGTAGGAACCAGCGCCGGTGGTGCTCGTGCCAAGGCTGTGATTGCGTGGAATCCAGAAACGAATGAGGTGCGTTCTGGTCAGGCAAACGCCCCGGAAGGCTTCGAGCATTGGCTGCTGAAATTCGATGGAGTCACCAGCTCGTTTGAGGGTATCCGCGATCCGCAAGGGTATGGCAAAATTGAGTATGCGTATCACTTGATGGCTAAAGACAGCGGAATCGATATGACAGATTGCCGATTGTTCAAGGAGTCCAATCGGGCTCATTTCATGACCAGACGATTCGACCGGGACGGATCGAAAAAAATACATTATTCCTCTTTATTCGGCCTGGCTCACATGAGCTACAGCAGCCCATCTGAGCACCGTCATAGCTATGAGGATTACTTTGAAATTATCGATGCCTTGGGCTTAAAACCTGCCAGCAAAAAACAAGCATTTCGGCGGATGTGCTTCAATGTTCTGGCCTTCAATCGTGATGATCATGTGAAGAACTTTGGGTTCTTGATGAATAAGGATGGCGAGTGGAATTTGGCTCCAGCATTCGATCTTAGCTATGCGCACAATCCCAATGGGTGGACGCGTAGTCAGCAAATGTCAGTCAATGGCAAACGCCACGAAATTACAGTTGAGGATATGATTGCCTGCGGGCGAACCTGCAATGTTGGCACCGTTCCGCAGTTGAGGCGGATAATCAATGACGTTCAGGAGGCACTCAATCTTTGGATGAGCTATGCCGAGCTTGCCGAGGTCGACCCAAAAAACGCTGAAGGCATTGACCGGCTTCTCAGGGGTAGTGGATTATGATTATGAACAAGATTAAGAACCAAACCTTCCTCCCTTAATCCTAATCCTACTCCTAATCCTA
>REBV01000290.1 GCA_007692545.1 Puniceicoccaceae bacterium | reverse complement strand
TCTTCGAGGCGCAGAAGAAGGCGCACCGGCTCAGCGCGGAAGAGAGGGCGGTTAAGAGGAAAAAGGTAATCGAGCGGCACCACCACGCGCAGCGGCTCCTGGAGCCGGTCACGGTGCGGATCCCGTTCGCGCACCTGCTCGACTTCCCGGTGAACTGGACGCGCGGACGGCGCGACATCGACCGGCTTTTAAGCCTGGTCGAAGCGGTCGCCTTCCTCCACCAGAAGCAGCGCAAGCGCGACGGCAATGCGGGCTCTGGTGAGCTAAGTCGAACCGTGGAGGCCACCCCCGAGGATTACGCCGCCGCGTTTGACTTGGCCAAGAGTTGCCTGGAACACGCTTGGGCGGAACTGCCCCGCAGTGCCAGCCAGTTGCTGGCCGCCATCCGCAAATGGGCGGAGAAGGAGGCGAAGAAGCTGGGCGTCAAACCGTCCGAGCTAAGCTTCCGCCGCCGCGACGTGCGCCGGTTCACCGGACTGCCCGACCACATCGTCAAACGCGGTATGCGCAGCCTCGAAGACCTGGAATATGTCAGCGTTCGCCGCGCCCGGAACGGCGGCTCGTTCAAGTATCAGCTGGCCGGACAACCTCCCGCCGTGGACTTGCTCGACGGCCTGACAACACCGGAGCAGTTAAAAGAGAAATATGCTCAAACGACCAGTGAAACGGAGGTGAAAAGTTGAAAAAGTGTCCCGCTTTTACTGAAAAGTGTCCCGCTTTGTTCCGCTTTTGACCCGGTTTTGTCCCGCTTTTTTGAAGCTAAGTGATTGGAAAATAATGAGTAATCAAAAAGTGGAACACTTTTTCGGAAAAGATACTATAGGGTGGTTCACTGAATGGCTCTCGGTTCGCCGGAGATCTTCCAGTAACCGGGACCAATACAGCCCCCATTTGCTCTATTGGATTAAGTTCCTTGAAGCCGAAGGAATCGGCTTCAAGGAAGCCACTCCGGAAACCTTTAACCGCTACCAGGCTTGGCTTTTGAACTACACCAGCCGCTTCAATCGACCTTTGGGGATCAACACCCAATTGAACATCTTAAGCGCCATCAAAGTCTTTTACCGCTTCCTGCATGAGAGCGGCCACTTGCTCCACAACCCCGCCGCGAACCTGCGGCTACCCAAGGAGCGCAAGACGCTGCCAACGGCCATCCTGACCGCCGCCGAAGCGCGGCGGCTTTTGAAGCAGCCCGACCTGGACACGGTCAGCGGCTTCCGGGACCGCACCATGCTGGAAGTGCTCTACAGCTGCGGCCTGCGCATTAGCGAACTAAGGCAGTTAAAAGTTCCGAGCCCGAAGGGCGACAAGACCGGGAAAGCGTCAGCTTTAACCGGACCAGATGACTTTGACCCAATCAACAAGACTTTAACGATACGAAATGGCAAGGGCGACAAAGACCGCGTTGTCCCCCTCGGTGAAACCGCCTGCCGCTACCTGGGCGAATATCTCGCCCAGGTGCGGCCTTTGCTGTTAAAGGAAGAAACGGATGTCCTGTTTTTGAATCGCTACGGCAAGACCTTCGGCGTGTCCGGCATCTGCAAGAAGCTCAAAGGCTACACGAAAGCGGCTAAGATAGAGAAAACGATTACGGTGCACAGCTTCCGGCACACCCTGGCCACCGCCATGCTGCAACGCGGCGCGGAGCTGCGCCACATACAAGCCATCCTCGGCCACGACTATTTGCACACGACCGAGCGTTATACCCGCATCGTGAAAACGGAGCTCCGGCGCATCCAGGCCAAGCACCACCCGCGCGAAGCCATCGACTTGCCAGACGGGGCCATCCGCTATCGCGGTCTTGAAAAGTAATTTATCCGCCATCACTCATCACCCATGCGCCATCTCCTAAAATGACACCAGCGGAAGCGGCAGCAGTTTATCTGGAATGGCGGCGCGGCCAGCACTTGGCCGCAAACACCGTCCGTGCCGACGAAATCGTCCTGCGGCACTGGATCCGGTTTTGCCGTCACTACGGCCTCGACGACGTCCGCGAAGCGGACAAGGCCATACTGCTCGCTCTGGCCGAGCGCGTGCGCCACGGCAAGAGCGCACGCGGCAAGTGGTCGAAGAACTATCAATCCAAAATCCTTTGGACAGTGCGCGACCTGTTCCGCTATCTCCACGAAACCGAGCGCATTTTGAGTGACATCACCCTCGGTCTGCCGCCCCTGCACAAGTCCAGGACGCTCCCGAAGAATCTGATGAACCGGGAGCAAATCGCGCGGCTCTTGCATCAGCCCAATCTATCCACCGCCGAAGGCTTCCGCGATCGCTGCATCTTCGAACTGCTTTACTCCAGCGGCCTGCGCGGCGCGGAGCTGTGCGCGCTCACGCCCTACGACCTCGACTTGCCCGGCCGCGTCTTGCGCGTGGTGCAGGGAAAAGGCCGCAAAGACCGGCAAGTGCCGGTCGGCAAAGTCGCCGCCCAGTTCCTCGCCGAATACCTGCGCCAGGTCCGGCCCGTCCTGCTCAAAAAGCAGCGCAAGGCCGACGGACGCTTGTTCCTGATGAGCACGGAGCTTCTGCGCAAACGCTTCCACAAGCACCGCGAAGCCGCGCACCTGGGCGACATCTACACCGTCCACAGCCTGCGCCACAGCTGCGCCACTGAAATGCTCCGGGGCGGGGCATCCGTGCGCCACGTCCAGGAGCTTTTGGGCCACAGCTCGATCGACACCACCCAGGATTACACCCGCGTCGTGATCGACGACCTGCAGAAGACCCACGAGCGCACCGCCCCCGGCAACCGCCGCCAGGAATCCGCCTTCATCCCCTTTAACCGCAAAACCGCCGCCTGGCGGCAGGACAAGAAGCGGAGGAAAAAGCAGTGACAGCTTGCAAAGTGGGAAATCCCACTCCATGCTTTGAGGTATCATGGCAGTCGCAGTTAAAAAGAATTATGACGCGAAGCTCGACACCAAGCGGCGCGTCACCATCCGCAGCGCACGGACCGAGTTTTACCACGTCACCGAATACGAGGACGGCACGGTGAAACTGGAGCCGCGCGTTTTAGTCTCTCCCGAAATGCTGGAGCAGATCGATGCCGCAGTTAAGCGGCACAAGGCCGGGCGCAAGGGAACCAAGCTTGATTGGTCGAAGCTGCCCGAGGTTTAAGCCTTATGTTTACGATCTATTTTGACGGCGAAGCCGAGACGCTGATCAACGGACTCGGGGAGAAAGCCATTGCCGGTGAACTGAACCGCGAGGAGAAAGACCTTTACCGGAAGATACGGAAAGCCCTACAACACTTGGAAGCGAACCCGAGGCATCCGGGGCTGAACTCGCACGAGATCGACGTGCTGACCGAGAAATACGGCGTGCGCATCTGGGAATCCTATCTCGAAAACAGGAAAGCAGGGGCGCGGCGCATGTTTTGGATCTACGGCCCGGAGACGAAGGAAATCACGATCGTCGGCATTGAGAACCACCCGGAGCCAGGGCGCGGTTTTGCTCGCGTCAAGCTTGCGGAAGGGGCTATAAAGAAAACCATCGCAAAACAAAAGAAACACAAGAAATGAAGACCCTCGATCAGCCGTGCGCCTTGCGCCCCCCTTTAGACCCCGTCAGTGCGGCATTTTTTTGGCGGTCTAAGGCATACATGCTACTCAAGGTGGATGTAGAGGAGGTTTGGTCGAATCAGTTCCCCGGAGTTGAAGTAAACAAGTTGCCAGGTCAGTCAGGTCACCAAGGTCGCCCCTATCTGACTAGCGGTGGCGAAGAGTATTTAATTGTAGGGCAGAAATCTGGCACTAATACGATTTCGCTCAAAGTGAAATTTGACGCGCCTGATACCACCGAGCTTCAAGATAAAATTAAATTCAAGATTTTGCCGAGTTCTTGGGCTGTTGATGCTTACCATGCATCTCCAACTACAACTTCAATTGATTGGAACACAAAGATTGCTACTGTTGAATACGAGTTGAATGCATTCGATGCAGGCTTGTTTGAGGGCTACGAGACTGAAATGTCCCTACTGATGTATTTGGACATGAATCAAAATAACCAAATCGATTCTCCCTCGGATGTCGTCAGCAACAGCAAACTTTCCAATGGCGACGATTTCCATCTAAAATTTGTTTTCAGTAACAACTACCTGAACGCCGCCATACTTGGGGCTTTGGGTGGAGTCTATGGGGGATTCAATGATTGGCCAGATGCAGCTAACATATTGAATGCATTTGCAACTGGAAACGTTCCGAGTGGGGCCATCGATCTAAATACCACAATCACAATATCAGGAGATAACCCCTCGCATAACAATGGAGTTGACTTTGACAACTCCGGGAGTGGGCCATCGAGCATTTACGTTTTCGATGCTTTGTCTGATATGTCGGAACGGGTATTGGACTCCGCTGATGTCGCGCGTCACGTTCGCAACGTTCTTGATTCAAACTACGATGCTATTGTCTCTGCATTTGCCCAACCTGGAAACGAAAATGAGACTTTCTTGGTGCTGAGCTTTCCCATAAGCAGTTTTGACGAAAGGATCGGTTTTTCGGTTGATGGGAATCTGTTCAGGACTTTTGGAACAGCCAAGATCAGCGGAACGGTGGAAGCTGTTGTCAATAAACTGACAGGAAGTGAAGGCGACGTGTATCAGGTAGATGTGGTGAGCGTTGATGCAAATGTTACCGACCTTTACGATTGGGATTACAACAAAGGAGGCGACTTCGATAAGCCCTTTGCATTGATGCAAGGAGGCTTTGATACCATCGCGCCCGGTGGGCAAATTTTTAAGCTGAGAACCCGACTCGATGGTCACATCTCAGACTTCCTGCATTTTGTAAATCCAACTGAGGACTGATCGGATGAGACGCTTTACTCTATTTTTATTTTTTATATTATCGGTTGGCATCAACGCTAAGCCGGTTGATCTAAACGAACTTACCTTGGTCGAAATAGCTAGTGGATCAATTGCGTGGCCTGAATTGGAATTTACTGCGGAAGTCGATTCTGATCAGCCTAGCCAATTTGAAGATGTAGCGTTGTCGGTGTTGGGTAAGTTGCAAGAGCATGAAAGCAGTCATGGTCTTGCCCCAGAAGAGCTAGTTGCGTCCGGTCGACTTTACGCAGAACTAGCAAAAGTGTTTAGTAACTCAAAGGGTTACTATAATCTCGTTCTGGCCGATGCCTGTAGAAGGTTGGCACTGAGTCGAATCGGCTATGGCTTGGTTAACTCTAGCGATGAAGTTGAATTACTGAGAGAAACATACGGCAAGCTTCAATCGTCTTTGATCCTAGAACAAGAGGCTGCCGTTCTTGAAGCATTGGATAGCACCATCGACGCTTCTTTGTCAGTTGAGAGCTTAACCAATCCCGAAGGACTAAGCCGCACATGGGAGGCGTTGGGGACCTCTATTGCGAAAGTCCGTTATGAGGCGGCAAAGCATCCGAACTCGGCAAAGTCCGTGCAGTTAATCCAATATCCATCTGCAGCGTTATTGCTAAACAATCTTAGTGAGACCGATTTGATATTGTCTGTTCACATTCCCGGTATGATCGCCTTTATTGAACGCGGGGGGCAACTCGACCAGATTGACCTTAGCAACATCACGAAATTTAAGGAGATCATGGGAGATACTCGAAGCTCTTTCTCATTTCCTCCTCTATCAGTCAAAAAGCTGTATGCGATTCATCTATACTCACTCGTTGAGATGTTTAGTAGCGACGAAGATTTTATGACTAACGATATAAACGATAGGGTGTTTTGAAACTATTTTTTTTGTCACAATCCCTCCTGGCTCTAGCAATTATGTTGATTGTTTCGGGGTGCGTGGATAAGGATAAAGTCAGTAACTACCCAAAGCAAATCGAACGGCTAAAAGAAGAGTTTGTTCGACTGCAGGTCTTTCCAGATCAAATTCCATCTTCTGCAGAATCTGTTTATTACCTCATGGATAGAGGAGGTATGGGACAAGGTGCACTTATTTTACGCCTAGGTTACATGCTCCCTACGGATGAGTTTGATTTATTGGTGAAGCAGCTTGAGGGCAACTTTGCTGAAAGCACCCCGAGTAAAGTAAACAGATTTCTTTTTGGCCGATTCCCGCTTGAGCCCTACGATGAAGGGCAACTGATACCACGCGATTTTAGAGTATTCCTAGTGGAAACAGAACTCACCCAGATCAGAGAAAACCCAAACCATAATCAACTCTGCGTAATCGCCGTATCGGAGGAACGAAGGACGGTTGCTTATCTATTCGACTCTTGGTAATCAACGCCGTTCGGTCCGTCCTCTTGGATCGGATTCCGATCCTCCTGCGCTCAGGCAACTCGCTGCCGCGCAATACCGACCAGCTTCCCAATCCCTTAACTGCCTCTCCGGCCAACACGCCAACTACGCAACGGGCCTCCACAGCCACCGGTTCCAAACTTCCGCCCCCGCCCGACCCGCCGCCGAGCGCG
>REBV01000292.1 GCA_007692545.1 Puniceicoccaceae bacterium | reverse complement strand
TGCGCAACATCCGCTTGTTGAATGCCAACGGCAAGGTTTTACAACAATGGTTTTAATTTACGTAAGCTATCAGGAGTCAGTTATGAATTATGAGGTATGAATTATAAAGTAAATGACGACCGTGTAACGACTGGAACGAACAACTTGTATCTCGAACTTGTAATCCTTTTCGCCTTTCGCCTTTCGATTTTAGCCTTTAAAAACGCCTCCTCCGTGTCTCCGTGCCTCCGTGGTAAAAAAAAGGAATTCATTTAACCACCCGCTACGCTGGAGACACTGAGGCACAGAGATAAACTGCTGTTTTCAAGAAATGTATTTAAAATGAAAAACCTACTGATAGAAGAAGAACTCACACATACGATCATCGGTGCGGCGATCGAAGTGCACCGCTACTGCGGGACCTGAACCCACTGTCGCATTGGACTCTTGATCAATTTTAATGTGCCAGTGCTCAAAGACGGCATCAAACGACTGGTTCTTTAGGTATTAAAAACTCCTCCGTGTCTCCGTGCCTCCGTGGTAAAAAAAGAAATTCATTTAACCACCCGCTGCGTTGGGGGCACTGAGGCACAGAGATAAACTACTGTTTTTTAAGAAACTTATTTAAAATGGACAGGCCCCCAAAAAAGTGGGGCACTGCTTGCGCACAGACGTAGTCGGGCTGATTCATCGCCTGACCTATCGCGGCCGAACCGGAAGAAAACCGAGGGCTGAAGCACCTCGGCTACGACGACGCAGCTGAGCGGGCTCAGTTCTTCTAGTGATTACTCAATCCCCTCGTAGGCGATTTGTTTCTGATCGGGGGGTAAACCCGATTGATCAATCATCTGTCTCGCCAGATCACGATCATATTCACTCACGGCCAAGACCGTAGCCAAAACACTTTGATACTTGTAGGCGGGATCCGTAACCCCCTGCGCATGTTTGAAAGCCTCTCTTGGCGTGAGCTTTGCGATTTCAGAGACGACTGCCATCACCCCCCAGTCACGGATCTCCGGCTCTGCAAAACTTTCGATCATTTCCAAGGCCTGCGTGGGATTTCGCTTTGACGTCGCTTGTAAGACGGAAGTGACCGCAGAATAGCGGTCCGTGGGGTCCTGCATTAACATCGCAGTCTCCATCGCATGTTGTGGATCACGCGCCGCCAAATCACCAAAAAAGACCGGGACCAGCGCACGTTCCTGAAATCGTCCGGCATTGGACTGCACAAACTCGATCGCGGCTTCCGAATCCGCCTGGGCCCAGGTTTGCAGTGTTTCCCGGACACCACCGGCGGGTATATCTCTATCTGACAGTGAGAGCATCCATTCTGAAGCGCCCGCCGGATCGACCCGCGCCCACTGGGTCGCCAGAAAGCTGGAGATGTCTGAAGATTCTTCGCTTACCTGCATGTCTCCTGCAATTTGCATCGCCCGCTCCGGACTACTGAGCGCTGCACCAACCATCAGCGAGCGCTCGGCCAAGTGTTTCGAGTAGGGATCGGAGATGGACTGCACCCATTCGGTGGCGGCCTCATAATCCAGCAATCCCCACCGTTCCGCCAAAGTTTGCACGGCATCATCGTATTGGTTCGGAGCCTCCAAAGTCTCCAATAGCTGGCTCGCCTCCTGAGGATGGGTCGCCGCCAATCCTGCAATGACTTTATGTGTGATTTGATCCCGATAGAGCGGAAAGATATCGTCTGGCAGATCCGCAGCATATTCAATGGCTTTCTCCGGGTGCAAGTAGCTCATGTGCTCCATGACCGCCTCGATCATTAGTTCCCTGGATCTTCCGGGTTCAAGCCCAGAGGCCCAGGTAAAGGCCGCCTCCGGAGACGTCTCCGCATATTGCACCGCGATCGTTCCCTGTATATCGCCTTTGAGCTGAGGATCATTGAGCAAAGCCGCCCGTTCAAATGCCTCCAGCGGGTCGATCGTGCTCAACTCCGCCAGCAGGGAAAAGGTAAAACTGTTTGCCTGATCGAGATGACGATTCTCGCCTAACCATTCCATGGCGAATTCGGGATCGACATGCATTGCTCCAGTCATGCCTTGGAGCAGGAAATGATAACTGGCATACGAGTGCGTCAGTTGATCTGCGGCAGACAGCATCTCCTCTGGATTGAGTTTACCCCATTCTTTAGCGACGATGCCGAGTGTTGCAAAATAGATACCGGGGCGCAAGTGCTTCATATTCTGCAGGGCCTCGAAAGCGCGGGCAGGATCCGCCTGAGCCCATGCTTCCACCTGCAAGGCGAACAATATCATGTCATCCGGTGTTTCCCCATCGTGCCAACTGCGGAGGGTGGTGACGATGGCCTGCTCAAGTGGCAGAGGAAGCTCAGTTTTCGGATCTGGCGCTTCGACATCGCGGGGGCTTTCCCTCGGCTCGTGATCTCTCTCGGCATCGGCATCCACGGATTCCGTAGCCGTCGGCCACATACGCCCCACCGACAGGCCGAGCATCAGGAAAAGCAGTGCGACCGTAATTTTGATTGCATTCTTAGACATAGCTAAACTCCTTATCGACGGGGGTAATAAATTTGCAGCTCGGACTCCAGGTGACTGCGCTCCGCATCGGTCAGCCTGGGGTTCTTCAACATTTCATAAGCTTGATCGGGATTCGACCGTGCCACCTCGCTGACCAAATCCTGAAGAAAGCCCAATCGCGCCTCACTGTTTTTCACCTGAAAAGCCATTTCGAAAGATTCTTCCGGATAGGTGTGGGCGGTCTGGGCCAGCATTGCCTCGAGTGCATGTTCTCTGGCGGCACCTTCGTCCAGGCTATTGATCCAATCGGAAGCGCCAGCGGGATCAATGGCAGTCCAACCCGTTGCGATGGCACCGGTCATCTCCGGCCCCAGTTGAGCATGCTCGACAAAATCAATAACCTCGCCAATTTGGTGTGGCGCATGGGCGATCCATTGGACGATTGCCGGGCTCCACACTGGATCCTCCCCGAATAACGCGCCATTCTGCTCGATGAGCCTGCGTGCGTGCCCCGGATCTTGAATCAATAGATTAGAAAAAAGCGTCACTTTGGTTTCAAGCTGCGCCTCCGGCACATCCGAAACGTTTTCCAGGAAAAACTCCAAAGCTTTGACCGGTTCAGTTTTTGACCATTCAGCCGCTACTTCTGCTGTAACAGCCACGGGGACGTCCAAGTCAGGGTTCTCGACAATGTAGTGCAAAGTGGCTGCCGGATCGACTTCAGACCAACTCATGAGCGTGCCCACCGTGGCGCTGCTTCGTTCTTTCTCGTCGGCCAAACCGAGGCTCCAGGCGAGCGCTTCTTGCGGTTCCCGTCGCCCCCAATGAGTGCTCAATCGTTCGATGGCCTGCCTGCGACCGACGCTGGGGCCCACCTCCTGGAGAAAATCGTAGGCTTCCATCTGGTTGTAGAGCGATAGCTCTTCGAGCAATTGATATTTTATCATGTTGACCAAGTCGATATCCCCGTGCTCCGACTGGACCTTATCCAGCGTCTCACGAGCCAGATCATAATCAATACGGGCGATCCCACGGATCGTGTAAACCATGGCCTGGCGTTGCTCATAAGGATCTTCCAAAGAAGCGGCCCATTCGTAAGCCTCGACGGGGTTGGATTCGCCAAACATGCGGGCAAGGTTGATCATGATCGTGCTGCGATCTCTCAAATTGGCATGAGCACTGGCGTGGGCAAAGGCATCCGCCGGTGCTTTCATCGCCCAGTTCTGATAAATGTCGTAAGCCACATCGCGTCGGATTTCGATGTCCAACTCGGGACGTTCATACAGAACTTCCAGCGCTTCCTGGGGTGAATGCTGGCTCATTCCCGCCAGGATATGTCTGGTGAAATTTTCGCGATCCCGCCAGTTGCTCAGCGTTTCGACAACTTCCAAAGCGGCCCCCGGATCGCTGCGTCCCCATACCTTAGCCAAGTGCTCTTCAATATAATCGGCCAGCCACCGATTGCCACCCGACGATTTGATATCCTGATATAATGCAAAAAGCCCTTCAGGGTCTGATCGCGCGAATTCATTGATCCACGGCGCTACACTGGCGAAATCCGGTCTTCCCGAATCGTGCGCAACCGCCTTTAGCTGAGAACTGGCGATCAAAAGATCCTCGGCGGGCGCTACAGCATCCTCGTCGCTCCGGGAGTCTTCTGCGCTCTCAGCCGTTTTATCCAGCCCTGCCTCACGCACTGGATCCACCGTTGCCGAATCCGTAATAGTGGAAGAGCGTGAATCAGGCCTCAACCAAAGACCGACGATAAGACCGACGACAAAAAGAGAAAAGTAGAGGCTGTATGCTTTATAGTGCTTGTTCATAGCGGACTCCTGTCCATGGTAAAAACGAGGATCATTGAACGACCCCGCTGACGTTTCAGAGCCTTGGCGTGTCTATATCCTGCGAGGTATGAAAAAAACCGCGACAGGACACATACCTTGCCGCGGTTGATAAAGACTCAACGTCGCCTACGGAAGAAAGGACGTGCCATTATAGACCCATTTGTTGGTTGCTGCATTGGGGCTGCGGACAGCAGCAGCTTGGCCCTTACGCCAAACACCACGGTTGACGGTGCCATTGCTCGCAGTATTCGAGACCCAGAAGGAATAGTTCTGGTTGGAGTTTTTAGGATTCCTAGCCGGATCTGAAATATCCACATCAGTGATGCGAAGATTTATATTCGCGCCGCCTGTCTGCAAAACAATCACCCCGGGACCGTCGGTGTTATTAGAGGTGGATGTGTGGAGAAGCGTATTGTTGCTATTACCTTCGAAGTCAAAGCCGCAACCATCGGGGGCACCATTTCTACGGATGCTGTTGAAGCTGGCGAACTTGACCATGTAGCCGGGGCTGTTCTGGATGCGTCCGCCCGCCACGCCAAACCAAACACCGCTGCTTCCGGTGGTGGAAAGGCACGAGTTATTCTGAGCGGAACCCGACATAGCGCGGCCCAGAAAAAAGCTACCGGACTTACCATTCTGCGAGGTGTTGCCCGTGACCAGCAAAGAGTGCAAGCCGGGAGCACCACTGGCTTGCTCGATCACAAAGGCCCGCGTTACCCGGACCGCCGTGTTGTTTTCTGCGCGAATATCAGTCATTTGACGGGAGCCTGCGATTGTCAACCCATGCCCAGGATTGTCACCAACAGCTGCGTAGTTCAGGTCTTGAAATCGGCAGTTGTCGACGAGAATCGCGTTAACATTTTGTGTGGTCGCCGTGGCCGTCAGCCCGCGTAGCGCCCGCCGGAACTCCAAATTTCGGAAGGTGTAACCCGACTGGTTGCTAATCGCAGCCGCCGTATTCGTCGCCTCATTACCTGGATCTACCCGCGGCATGCCGCCCGATCCGTAGGCGTCCAAGACGATTCGGTTGCCGGCAGTTCCATTCCCACTCGGTCGGAGGACATGCCCCCAGGCACTCCCGCGCTTGAAGCGAATACGATCGCCGGGTTGAAAATTGACGTTGTTCACTTTTTGCAGGGTGGCCCAGGCATTGGCGTCACTCAATCCATTGAGATTATTATTACCACCGTTCTTCACGTGGTAAGTAGCCGCCGAAGCGTGGCTTAGAAAACCACAGGCAAACACGAGGACCAGGCTGCCCAGGAGGGGGTATTTCGTTGGAATCATAACGATGTATTTAGGGCTTAGGGTTTAGGTGAAATTCTGAATGCACACTGCTAGGAAAACTTACGTTCTATATAGTCAGCCGTCTTCAACGGGGAGGGAATAAAACCGCGGCAAGCCACATGTCTTGCCGCGGTTCGTATCATCTCAACATCCCCTTACTGAGTGAAAGTTGTGCCGTTATACACCCAATTACCGGTGGAAGGCCTTGCGGCGGGGCTGCGAACTGCATTCGCCTGGCCCTTGCGCCAAACACCGCGATTGACGGTACCTGTGCTATCCGTGTTGTTCTGCTGCACCCAAAAGGAATAATCTTGATGGTGATTCACAGGATTTTCAGCCGGATTCGAAATATCCACATCCGTGATCCGAATATCCAGATTTGGACCGCCTGTTCTCAAAACAATCACTCCGGGACCGTCCGTCCGATTGGTCGAAGCAGTGTGCAAGAGGGTGTTGTTGCTATTGCCTTCGAAATCAAAGCCGCAGCCATCGTTTGCTCCATTTCTACGAATGTTGTTAAAAGTGGCGTATTTGACCATGTAGCCCGGACTGTTTTGAATTCTACCACCCGCAACGCCAAACCACACCCCACTTCCGCCGGTGGTAGATAGGCATGAATTATTCTGAGCGGAACCGGTCATAGCACGACCAAGGAAAATACTGCCGGATTTCCCACCTTGAGCGGTGTTGCCTTCTACATTCAGACTATGCAAACCGGGGGCACCGCTGCCCTGCTCGATCACATAGGCTCGCACCACGCGAACCGCCGTATTGTTCTCCACACGAATATCAGTCATCTGGTGGGTGCCCG